>NZ_JAPSIW010000508.1 GCF_031178505.1 Streptomyces sp.
CACGTCACATCCCCGCGGGAGCGCGACTGGGAGCGGAGCTCAGACCGATCCGGCGTTGGGCTGGTCGCACTGACCGACGGGGCCGGTGGGCGTGTACGGGTGTCCGTCCAGGGTGGTGTCCGCATGACAGGGGACGGCGCCGGTGTTGCAGTCGATGACGAGGGTGCGCAGGAACGGCACGGCGCAGCCGTCGAGTTGCGCGGTGACGGAGAACTGGTCGGCGGTCCACGACTTGCTGGTGATGTGGAAGGTCTCCAGGTACAGGGCCACGTAGAGGTTGCCCCCGGCCAGGTCCGCCGCGGTGACGGGGGTGGAGACGGTCAGCGTCTCGACGTGGCCGACGGGGGTGTTCGGCATGACGCTGTCCCCGGCGATCTCTGCGGTGTCGCGATACAGCCACAGTGAGCCGACCTGGCCCTGGCCCGTGCCTGGCCCGTTCTGGGTGACGCGTGCGGGCACGGTGAGAGTTCCGGCGGCTCCTGCGCAGTTGGGCGGGGCGGCGGTGATGCGGCCGACGGCGGTCCGGTAGACCTGGGCACCGTCGCCGGCGGAGGCGTTCGGGTCGGCGGGGTAGGCGAGGGCAGCACCGGACGACAGGGCGGCATGGGAACCCGGCAGGTCCGGGTTGGCCCGCCCGAGGCCGATCGTGGTGACGGAGTCGTCGACGACCGTGAGGGTGACCGGGGTCGGGGTGGTGCTCGTGTCGCACAGCAGCAGCGTCGAGGAACTGCGGCACGGCGGCAGGCACGAAGAGGCGCACGGCGTCCGGCCGCCGTGGGGCGTAGGGGCAGGGGCGGGAGCCGTACGGGTGGTGTCCCGGGGGAAGGGGCCGCCCCTGGCCTTCCGGTCCGGCGGTCCCGTGCCGAAGGACCCGGTATGACACGTCTTCCGTCCCGAAGGGCGGCGCGGTGGGTCCCGCTCGCCGCGACCGTCGTCCTCGCCACCGCACCCACGGGCGTCCCGCCGGGCGCCGCGACCGCCGCTCCGCTCCCCGCCGGCGCCCCCGCTCCGGCCCTCGTCGTCACACGGTCCGCCGTGCACCCCGTGGACGAGGGCGGCACCGCCCGCGTCGACCTGTCGGTCGTCACGCCCGGCGCGGCCGTGCTCGCGGAACCCGTCACCGTGACGTACGCGACGGAGGGCGGGAGCGCCGAACCGGGGCGGGACTACACGCCGGTGCGCGGCAGCCTCGTCCTTCCCGCCGGTACGCCTTCCGGGGCGGGCCGTTCCGTCCGTGTGACCGCCCTGCGCGACGGGGCCGCAGAGGAGGCCGAGACCGTCGCGCTGAGGCTGACGGTCCGGGGCGCCCGGGGGCCCGCCGAGACGCCGCTCGTCGTGGTGAACGCGCACGGGCTGCCGTACCTCGACCCCAGCCTCCCGACGCGGGAGCGGGTGGCGGATCTGCTCGGACGCATGTCCCTGCGGGAGAAGGCCGGGCAGATGACGCAGGCGGAGCGCGGGGCGCTGCGCGCTCCCGGGGACATCGCCGGGTACGGCCTCGGTTCGGTGCTGTCGGGCGGCGGGTCGGCGCCCACGCCCAACACGCCGGCGGCCTGGGCCCGGATGACCGACGCGTACCAACTGCGCACGCGGGCGACCCGTCTGCAGATTCCGCTGCTGTACGGCGTGGACGCGGTCCACGGGCACAACAACGTGGCCGGGGCGACGATCATGCCGCACAACATCGGCATCGGCGCCGGCCGCGATCCCGGGCTCGCGGAGCGGACCGCCGCCGTCACGGCGAAGGAGGTGCGGGCGACGGGTGTGCCGTGGAGCTTCGCGCCTTGTCTGTGCGTGAGCCGGGACGAACGGTGGGGGCGCTCGTACGAGTCCTTCGGGGAGGATCCCGCTCTCGTCACCGCGATGGCGGCGGTGATCGGGGGCATGCAGGGCGCGCCGGACGGGACGGATCTCGACCGCGGCGACAAAGTGCTGACGAGCGCCAAGCACTTCGTGGGCGACGGGGGTACGGCCTACGGTTCCTCGTCCACCGGGTCGTACACCGTCGACCAGGGGATCACCCGGGTCACGCGCGCGGAGCTGGAGGCGGTCCACCTGGCGCCGTTCGCGGAGGCGGTCAGGCGCGGGGCCGGGACGGTCATGCCCTCGTACTCCTCCCTCGACGTCCTCGGGGACGGACGCGGGCCCGTGAAGATGCATGCGCACACGGAGATGATCACCGGGGTACTGAAGGGGCGGATGGGCTTCGAGGGGTTCGTCGTCAGCGACTGGCAGGCGATCGACCAGCTTCCCGGCGACTACGCGAGCGACGTACGCACCTCGGTGACCGCCGGGCTCGACATGATCATGGTGCCGACGGAGTACCCGGAGTTCGTGCGGGTGCTCGTCGCCGAGGTGGAGGCCGGGCGGGTGCCGATGGCGCGCGTGGACGACGCGGTGGGCCGGATCCTGACGCAGAAGTTCCGCCTGGGGCTGTTCGAGAAGCCGTACGCGGACACGACGCACCTTTCGGCGGTCGGCTCGGCCGCGCACCGAGCGGTGGCGCGGGAGGCGGTGGCCAGGTCCCAGGTGCTGCTGAGGAACGAGGGCGCCGTGCTGCCGCTGAGGCCGGGGCAGCGGGTGTACGTGGCGGGGTCGAACGCGGACGACCTCGGTCGTCAGTCCGGCGGCTGGACCCTCTCGTGGCAGGGGGCACCGGGCCGGACGACGACCGGTACGACGATCCTGGAGGCGATGCGCCGGGCCGCCCCGGGGGCGGACATCGCGTATTCGGCGGACGCCTCGGCCCCCGTCGGCGGGTACGACGTCGGCGTGGTGGTGATCGGCGAGGCGCCCTACGCCGAGGGCGTGGGGGACGTCGGCAACGGCCACGTCCTGGAGCCGGCGGCCGCGGACCGGGCGGCGATCGACCGGGTGTGCGGGGCCGTGCCCTGCGCGGTGCTCGTCGTCTCCGGCCGGCCCCAGCTGCTGGGCGACCGGCTCCCCGTGATCGACGCCCTGGTGGCGTCCTGGCTGCCCGGCACCGAGGGTGACGGGGTGGCCGACGTGCTCTACGGAAGGCGGCCCTTCACCGGCCGGCTGCCCGTCTCCTGGCCCGCGTCGGAGTCCCAGCTCCCGCTGAACGTGGGTGACGCGCGCTACGCCCCGCTGTTCCCGTACGGCTGGGGGCTGACGACACTCGCTCCTCCACCGGCCGGGGGCGCGCCCGCCCTGCGGGCGGTCGAACGGACCGTCCACGCCCTCCGGGCCGCCGGCCGCGCGCACACGCCGGAGGCCCGCCGGCTCGTGGACCGGGCCCGTCTGATCGTCCAGGACCGGATCGGCCCGCGCGTGGCCGAGCCCATGGCGAAACCGTTCGCCGAGGCGGACCACCTGCTGATGAGCGGGGACCCCGTCGGAGCCGTGACGAAGCTGAGGGAGGCGTACGCGGCGGCGGAAACGTGACGGGGCGGTGATACGGCCCCCGGGCTCCGGCGCGCGCCCGGGGGCCTTGTCCGCGCCCATCCCACGAGGTACCTTGCATGGCATGGTACCTGGTGACGCAATGAACGAGGCGGGGGGCAGGGTGCCCAGTCAGCTGCGCAAGGGCGTGCTGGAGTACTGCGTTCTCGCGCTGCTCAGGGACGGACCGAAGTACGGCGTCGAGCTTCTGGGCGAGCTCGCGGCGGTCAGTGTCATGACGACCAGTCAGGGCACCATCTATCCGCTCCTGTCACGGCTGCGGCGGGAGGGCCTCGTCGACACCCGGCTCCGCGAGTCGCCCAGCGGTCCACCGCGCCGCTACTACACGCTGACGGCCGGCGGCCGGGCCGCCCTGGGCGAGTTCGCCGGGGTGTGGCCCCTGTTCCGGGACGCCGTCGACCACTTCCTCAACCACCCGCAGGGGGATCCCGTATGAACGCCACCGAGCACCCGCTCGCCGCCGCCTACCTCGACTCCGTCGCCCGCGAGGCGGCCGCGCTGCCGCCGGAGCGCCGGGCGGAACTGCTCGCCGACCTCCGCGAGCACATCGAGGTCAGCGGTGCCGGGAGCGACGAGGAGGTCCGTGCGGTGCTGAACCGACTGGGTGACGCCCGGACCGTGGCCGCCTCGGCCCTGGCGGAGGAGCCGGCGGCGCGGCGGGCGCCGGACGGCGGGCGGGGACGGGTCCGGCTGACGCTGGGACTGCTCGCCTCCGCCGGGCTGCTGGTGCTGCTCCACCCGCTCCTCGGCACGGTCGCCCTCTTCGCCGGCCTGGCCCTGCTGTGGAACTCGCCGCTGTGGACCACCCGGCAGAAGCTGACGGGTACGGTGACGGCGGTGGCGCCCCCGCTCGTCCTCGTGGTCGGCGGCCTCCTTGGGGCGGCCTCCCGGATCGGACCGCTCGAACTCCTGGCGGTCATCGCGTTGTCGGCCGGTGTCCCGTTCGCCGGCGCGACGGCTCTCCGGCGTGCGGCCCGGCCCTGACCCTCGGCCCGCCGGTCCGTCGGCCGACCGAACCGCCGGGCCGGGTCAGGGGCCGGCCGGCGCGGGCCGGGTGGCGGACAGGACGCCGATCTTGTCGATGCGGTGCTCGGGGTTTCCCTGGGCGTCGCGCCAGAAGTTGCCCGCGGCGTCGTCCTCGGGCGTGGCGCAGGTGGACAGGGTGATCATGGCCCGGGTGGGCTTCTCCCCGGGCTCCCCTGGGACGGCCGCCCGCTGCTCGGCGAGGGAGCGTGCCGAGCGGAAGGAGGTCGTTCGGGTCTCCACGATCCGGTATTCGTGGACGGTGCCGCCGGCCGTCACGTACACCACGTCCCCGGTCTTCAGCGCGGGCAGGTCGCGCAGCGGGCCGCCCGCGGAGAGCCGGTGGGCGGTGACCAGGTAGTTGCCGATGTCTCCCGGCCCGACGCCCCCGCGGCTCCCGTGGGGGCTGGCGGCGACACCCCGGTCCTGGATCCGGGTGCCGGCCGGGTCGTCGGTCGTCCCCTCGTACGGCAGGACACGCAGGTCCCGGATGCCGATGGACGGGATGTCCAGTTCGGCGGCGCGCGGCCGCGCCGTCGGGGAGGGGGACGGGGACGGACCCTGCCGATCCGGGGCGGCGGGCGGACCCGCGACGCGGGCGTGGAGGGCGGTGACGGCCGTACGGCTCGCGGCGGCGCCTGCCTCGTCGGGGGCCGCCGCGCAGCTCGCGAGGAGGGTCAGCGCGCAGGCCGCGAGGGCGGTGCCGAGGGGACGGCGGGCGCGCGGCGCGGCGCTGCGGGGGGATGTCATGGGCCACCGCCCGGGCCGAGGCCCGCGCCGGCGAGAAGCGCCCCGGCCTCTCGGACGACC
>NZ_JAPSIW010000509.1 GCF_031178505.1 Streptomyces sp.
GGCGTGCTGACGGCGTCGGGCGCACCCACCCCCCCCCCCAACCCCACCCCCCCCCCCCCCCCCACCGCCGGCCCCGGGGGGGGGGGCGCCGCCCGGCCCGGCCCCCCCGGCGCCCCCGCCGCGGCGCGGGCGCGGGCCGGGGGGGGGGGGGCCCCCCCGCTTCCGTACGCCGTGCCTCCGGCACACCGTGCTCCTAGAACGATCTGGCCCGCCGTACGCCGTGGCCTGCCGGTCACGTCGGCCGCGACGGCGTTCCTACCGGGCCGGGGCCGTGGCGCCGGCCGGTTCGCCGGCATCGTGGCGGCGGAACATCCGCGTCGCCGTGATCTCCCCGTGGATGGTCTCGCCCTCCCCCGCGGGCTGCGGCAGACCGGGCCGCAGGTGCTCCTCCACGCTGATGTACTTCAGTCCGGCCCGCAGGTCGGCGTCGTTGCGCAGCCGGATCACCAGCGGGAACTCGGCGAGCGCCGTCGTGTCGAACAGGCCCGTCGTGTAGAGCAGCTGGACGCCGAGCGCGTCCGACACCGCCCGCTGGAGTTCCAGCAGGTACGTGGCGTTGGCCCGGCCGATGGGGTTGTCGAGGAACAGCGTGCCCGCGTGCCGGTGCTTGTCGCGGCCCCGGTCGTTGGAGCGGAGCGCTGCCATCGTGCAGTACAGGGCGATGGCCGCGGTGAGCAGCTGGCCGCCCGAGAACACGTCGCCCATCTGCCCGACGGGGACCCGCTCGGCCCGGAGCACGGCGTCCGGCTTGAGGATCTCGACCGAGACCCCGCGGGGTTCGAGCGCCGCCTGCACCCCGCGCAGCAGCAGGGACATGCCGTCCCTGCGCAGGTCGGAGTTCTTCCTGACGGCGGCACGGGTCGCCTCGTCGACGACCTCGCCGAGCCGTTCGGTGAGCGTGGCCTGGTCGGGCTCCTCGAAGCGGATGCGGAGGAACTCCTGCCCGGACCACTCGCCGAGTCCCTCGGGGAGCCGGGAGAGCCGCTGCGCGGAGCGGAGGGTGGCGAGGGAGGACTCCACGAGCCCGCGCAGCCGGTCCACGATCGAGTCGCGGTTGCGCTCCAGCTGCTCCAGTTCGTCGGTGAGGACGCGGAGCCGGGGCGCGAAGGCCTCGGCCCACTTGGCGGCGTGCTCGGGGAGCGCGGAGGAGGGCAGTTCGCGGATCTGCTGGCGGGCGGGGGTGCGGACCTGCTCGTACCGGGTGGAGTTGGCGTGCCGGACGAGGATGTCGCCGGCCTCGCGGACCGCCGCGTCCGCCGCGGACAGTTCCGCGGTGCGGGTGCGCAGCGCGCGGCGGGCCTCGGCGGCGGCGGTCCGGGCCTCCTCCAGGCCGCCGGGGTACGGGCCGGGCTCCTCGCCCTCCTCGTCCGTGTGGTCGCGCAGGAGGTCCCGCAGCAGGGCGGCGGTCTCGTCGAAGCCGCCGGCCGCGTCCTCGGCGGACCGGTGGTCGCGCAGCAGGCCGGCGTGCGCGGCGCGGGCCGCCTCCAGCGCCTCGGTCCGGGCGGCGAGTTCGGCGGTGGCCGTACGCAGCAGGGCCTGGGCCTGCTCGGCGTCGGCGGGCACCAGCTCCTCGGGCAGCTCGGTGTGGGCCTCGCCGTCCTCGGGGGCGAGGCGCTCGGCCTCACCGCGCAGGCGGCCCAGCTTCTCGCTCGCCTCGGAGGCGCGCGACTCCAGCATCTGCACCAGGGACTCGGCGCGGGCCGCGGCGGCCTGCCGGGACGGGCCGTCCGCGCCGTCGGTGGATTCCAGGAGCTGTTCGGCGCGGGTGCGGACCTTGTTGGTGAGCCGGTCGAGCTCGGCGAGCGCGGCGGACTCGTCGCTCTCGGCGCGGGCCTGTTCGGCGCGGAGGTCGGCGCCGACGCCGACCTTCTCGTACAGCTGGGAGGCGGCCCGGTAGGCCTCGCGGAGGGTGGGGAGGGCGACGCGGGGCGCGTCGGCGTCCTCCTCCGGGAGGCTCTCGGGGGCACCGGCGATCTCGGCGCGTTCGGCCCGCAGGGCGCGGGCGGTGCGGTGGGCGTCGTCGGCGGCGCGCTGGGCGGCGCGGCGGTCCTCGTCGGCGGCGCGGGCCCGCTCCAGGCAGGTCTGGGCACGGGCCTCGGCCTCGGCGGCGTCGTCGGCGAGTTCGCGGAGCTTGGCCTGCCAGGCGGACCGCTCGCGGAGCCGGAAGGCGAGTCCGGCGAGGGCGTCGGCGGCGCGGCGGGCCCGCTGGGCGGCCTCCTGCCGCTCGTCACGGACCTGGGCGGCGTCGGCTGCCGCCTCCTCGGCCTCCGCCCGTGCCGTGCGGGCCTCGGCGAGGGTGGCGGCGGCGGCCTCGGCCTTCTCCCGGGCGGTGGTGGCCGCGGCGGCGAGTTCGGCGAGCATGCCGGGCGGGCAGTCGGCGCGCCAGGCCCCGATGCGCGCCGCGAGGGCGCGGTCGCCGGCGAGGCGGGCGGCGAGGACGCGGATCTCCTCGTCGCGGGCGGCGGCGCGGGCGCGCAGGGCGTGCCGCTCCTCGTCGGCCGCGTGCTCGTCGTGCATGGCCGGGTTCGGCGGGACGAGGAACACCCCGGTGTCGTCCCCGTCCGCGTCCCGGGCGGGGACGGGAGCGAGGAGGGCGGCGGCGGTGCCGACCGCCACGGCGGACCGGGGCAGCAGGGCGGCGGCGGAGAGGACCTCGCGGGCGCGTCCGTACGAGACGGGGTCGGTGATCACCACGCCGTCGACGAGCTCGGGGCGGGCCGCGAGCACGCGCGCGTGGTCGGCGGGATCGACGGCCTGGGCGAGGTAGCGCCAGCCGGGGAGGGCGGGGATGCCGTGCTCGCCGAGGTACTCGACGGTCGCGAGGACGTCGGGGCCGGGCGGCAGGAGGCCGCCGTCGCCGAGGGCGCCGAGGATGCGGGAGTCGTCGGCGGCCGCGGTCCGCAGCTCGAACAGCTGGCGCTCGGCGGCGGCGACGGCCCGGTCGAGCAGGGCGCGCAGCTCGTCGGCGTACCGGTCGAACTCGGTGACGGTGAGCGGGCCCCGGGCAGTGGCCGCGAGGCCGAAGGCGGCGCCGGGGACGTGGCCGGAGCCGGTCGTGGCGGCGGCGGTGCCGGGCTCCCGGCGGCGGCCGCCGGCCGCCTGCTCGCCGACCGGCACGTGGCTGTCGGCAGCCTGGTCGCCGGGACTGTGGTCAACGGAGGAGGAACCGGCGGGACCGGCCGTGCCGTCACCGCGGCTTCCGGCGGCCGCGGGGCCGGCCTGGCCGGGAACGGCGCCGGTGCGCTGACCAGGCAGCGAGGACGTGGGGGTGCTCGGCAGGCTCAGCAGCTCGGCCAGGCGCTCCTCGGCGGCCAGCGATTCGGCGGCGCGGCGCTCGGCCTCGTAGGAGTTCTCGGCGGCATCGGCCGCGTCCGCCGCCCGGGCGGCGGCGAGTTCGGCGCGGGCCTCGGCGGCGGCGGCCTCGCGGGCCCGTTCGGCGGCCGTGCGGGCGGCCTCGCGGGCCGCGTCCCAGGCGGCGACCGTCGACTTCTCCGCGTCGCTGGCGGCCAGCGCGGCGCGGGCCGGGTCGGCGTCGGGGGCCGAGTCGTCGAGCCAGCCGGCCCGTACCGCCTCGGCGGTCTCCTGCTCGACCTCGGCGAGGCGCTGGCGCAGGTGTCCGGCCTCGCTGCGGGCCCGCTGGGCCTCCGTCGCGGCGGCGGTGGCGTCCCGGTGGGCGGCCTCGCCCGCCTCCTGGAGGGCGGTGGACCGCTCCTCCTCCTCGGCGGCGTGCCGCTCGCCGTCCTCGGCGGCCGCGGCGAGGGCCCGTACGAGGTCGGCGGCGGCCTTGGCGCGGGCGGCGAGGGCCGGAGCGGCGTCGCGCTCGGCCTCGCGGATGGCGGCGGCCACGCGCGCCGAACGGTCGGCGGCGGCACGGTGGCGCAGGACCGCCTCGGCGGCCTGCCAGGCGGAGTGCAGGGTGCGGGCCTCCAGGAGCTCGCGGCGCTGGGCGGCGGCGCCCTTCTCGGCCGCGGTGAGCGCCAGCGAGGCGTGCCGGAAGGCGAGTTCGGCGGCGATGAGGGCGCTGCGGCCACGGGCCGTCTCGGCCTCGGAGACGGCGTGCGCGGCGGACGTGACGCGCTGGGCGAGTTCCGCGGCCCGGCCCCGCTCCTCGGCGGCTCGGGCGGAGAACCGGCGGGCGAGGGTACGGGTGCGGCGCTCGGCGCCGGCGTGGACCTCGCGCGCGTGGGCCCGGGTCTCCGCGGCTTCCACGATCCGGTTCAGGAGGTCCACGGATCCGGCGGTGAACTCGCGCTCGGCGGTCAGTTCGGCGCGGCGGCCGAGCTTGTTGCCGAAGCCGCCGACGAGGTCGGCGAGGCCGTCGGTGTCACGGGTGTCGGTGACGGCCCGCAGGAGCAGGTCCGTGAAGTCGGAGTCCTTCTTGACCGCGAAGAGGCCGGCCGCCTCGCCCTCGTCGGCGTTCATCTCACGCTGGTAGCGGAAGAGTTCGGGGTCGAGGCCGAGTTCGCCGAGGTGTTCGTTCCAGCGGTCGTGGATCTCCTCCCAGTACACCTCCAGGTGCGGGTACGCCTTGCCGGCCTCGGTGAGCGCGTCGCGGAAGCCCTTCATGGTGCGGCGGCGGCCGGTGGCGCCGGACGCGCCCTCCACCGGGGGGCGGACGGAGGTGGCCTCGGCGACGGGGAGGCTGTCCAGGCTGAGCCCGGGACCGGGGCGGAAGGAGTACCAGGCCTCGGCGAACTTCCGCGGGTCGTTGGAGACCTGGCGGCCGCGCCACTCGCTGGCCTTGCCGACGACGACCAGCTCGCCGGTGAGGGTGTGCTGCCATTCCAGGGCGACGTGGCCGCAGTCGTCGGCGAGGAGGAACTTGCGGAGCACGCCGGAGCTGGCGCCGCCCAGGGTGTTGCGGTGGCCGGGCAGCATGACCGAGAAGATCAGCTTCAGGAGGACGGACTTGCCGCCGCCGTTCTCCAGGAACAGCACGCCCGCGGGGGCGGGGCGGCGCGGCGGGCCGACCGGCTCCTCCTCGAAGAACTCCGCCTGGGTGGGAGCGGGGTGGGGCACGGGGGCACCGACTCCGCGCAGGTCCAGGACGGTGTCGGCGTAGCGCGCACCGGCGGGGCCGATGGAGTAGAGGCGGACCCGGGACAGCTCGTACATGGCGAGGGACTCTCGTACTGGGAGGTTCGGTTACGCGGGGCGGTCAGGCGTGGAACGGCAGTCCCGCGTCGGCGGCGAGTTCCAGGTCGTCGCCCTCGGGCGGCGGGAGGAGCGTCGGGGAGCCGTCGCTGACGGGGACGA
>NZ_JAPSIW010000039.1 GCF_031178505.1 Streptomyces sp.
GGCAGGGCGGCCCACGGCCCGCTGCCCCGGAGGCGTGCTCTCGTGCGGGCGGGGCCGCTCGGTTCCGTCGTGTCGTGGGTCATGGTCTCCCCCTCCGCCGGACCGGACGGCCCGTGCTTCTGTTCCACTTGTTTGCACTCTACTAGAACAATACGCGGGGGCAACCCCGCCTCGCGGCCCGACCCTCCACGCGCCCCCACGAAAGACGGACGCCCACCGGCGAGACGAAGCGTCTTGCCCGGGCGCGCACCTTCCCGTACTCTCAAAAAGACGAGACGTCTCGTCTCGCACGATCGCCCGGGAGGCGCCCTTGTTCCGTGCACAATTCACCGACGTCACCCGGCGCTTCGACGACCGGGACGTCCACCACCGCACCGTCCTCGACCGGGTCTCCCTCACCGTTCGCGCCGGTGAACGGCTCGGCATCGTCGGGGACAACGGCTCCGGCAAGTCGACGCTCCTGCGGCTCTTCGCCGGACTCGACACCCCCACCGGCGGCACGGTGACCGTCGACGCCCCCGGCGGCCTCGGCCACCTCGCCCAGACCCTCGACCTCCCGCCCACCGCCACCGTCGGCGAGGCCGTCGACCACGCGCTCGCCGAGGTACGGGAACTGGAGCGGGCCATCCGTACCGCCGAGGCCGCCCTCGGCGACACCGGCGACCTCGACGGCTACGCCCGGCTCCTCGCCTCCTACGAGGCGCGGGGCGGCGCCGGTGCCGACCGGCGCGTCGAAACCGTCCTGCGGCGCCTCGGCGAACCCGCCCCCCTCGACCGCGCCCGCCCCCTCGGCACCCTCTCCGGCGGGCAGCGCTCCCGCCTCGCGCTCGCCGGCGTCCTCGCCGCCGAACCCGAACTCCTGCTGCTCGACGAACCGACCAACGACCTGGACGACGAGGCCGTCACCTGGCTGGAGGAGCGGCTGCGCACCCACCGGGGCACGGTCGTGGCCGTCTCCCACGACCGGACGTTCCTCGAACGGGTCACCACCGCCGTCCTGGAGGTGGACGAGGACCGGCACACCGTCCGCCGCTACGGCGACGGCTACGCCGGCTACCTCACCGGCCGCGCCGCCGAACGGGCCCGCCGGCAGCGCGCGTACGAGGAGTGGAAGGCCGAACTGGCCCGCCACACCGCGCTCGCGGACACCCACATCGACCGGTTCTCGGCGATCCCCCGCAAGGCCCCCGCCTCCTTCAGCGGGGCGGGCGCCTTCCGGGCCCGGTCCCGGGCGCACGGCGCGATGAGCCGCATCCGCGCCGCCCGCGAACGGCTCGCCCGGCTCACCGCCGACCCCGTGCCGCCGCCCCCGGACCCGCTGCGCTTCCACCCGGACCTGGCGGGCGGGGGCGCAGCCGTCGACCTGACCGGGGTACGGGTGAACGGCCGGCTCCGGCTCGACGCCCTCCACCTCGGACCGGGCGAACGGCTCCTCGTCACCGGCCCCAACGGCGCAGGCAAGACCACCCTCCTGAAAGTCCTCGCGGGCGAGATCACCCCGGACGCGGGCACGGTGCGCGCACCCGGCCGGGTGGGACTGCTGCGGCAGGACACGGCCCCGCCCACCGACCCCCGTACGGTGAGTGAGGCCTTCGGAGAGGGCCGCGAGGAGGAGCTGCTCCGCCTCGGACTGTTCTCCGCCCGGGACCTCGCGACCCCGGTCCGGCTCCTGTCGGCCGGACAGCGCCGCAGGCTGGAGCTGGCCCGCCTGGTGACGGAACCGGCCGACCTGCTGCTCCTGGACGAGCCCACGAACCACCTGTCACCGGGGCTGGTGGAGGAGTTCGAGGCCGCGCTCGCGGCCTACCGGGGCACGCTGGTCGTGGTCACCCACGACCGCCGGCTCCGGGCGTCCTTCCCGGGCCGCCGGCTCGCCCTGTCGCCGGCCCGCACCCTCACGCACCGGTGACCCGGGACCCGGGTCACCGCGAGGACGCCGGCCGGGCACCGGGACGCGCGCACACCGCGCCGCTCCCGGTCCCGGCCCGGCCGGGTTACGCCTCGTCCCCCGAACCCTCCAGGTCACCCTCGGTCTCCAGGAACACCTGGCGGAGGGCGGCCAGCGTCTCCGGGTCCGGCTTCTCCCACATGCCGCGCGACTCCGCCTCCAGCAGACGTTCCGCGATGCCGTGCAGCGCCCACGGGTTGGCCTCCTTGAGGAAGGCCTGGTTCTCCGGGTCGAGCACGTACTCCTGCGTCAGCTTGTCGTACATCCAGTCGGCGACCACGCCGGTCGTGGCGTCGTACCCGAAGAGGTAGTCGACCGTCGCCGCCAGCTCGAACGCGCCCTTGTAGCCGTGGCGCCGCATCGCCTCGATCCAGCGCGGGTTGACCACCCGCGCCCGGAAGACCCGCGAGGTCTCCTCGACCAGCGTGCGGGTGCGGACCGTCTCCGGGCGGGTGGAGTCGCCGATGTACGCCTCCGGGGCCGTGCCCTTCAGCGCGCGGACGGTCGCCACCATGCCGCCGTGGTACTGGAAGTAGTCGTCGGAGTCCGCGATGTCGTGCTCACGCGTGTCCGTGTTCTTCGCCGCGACCGCGATCCGCTTGTACGCCGTCTCCATCTCGGCCCGCGCCGGACGGCCGTCCAGGCCGCGCCCGTACGCGAAACCGCCCCAGACCGTGTACACCTCGGCGAGGTCCGCGTCCGTCCGCCAGTCGCGCGAGTCGATCAGCTGGAGGATGCCCGCGCCGTACGTGCCCGGCCGCGAACCGAAGATACGCGTCGTGGCACGCCGCTCGTCGCCGTGCTCGGCCAGGTCGGCCTGCGCGTGCGCCCGTACGTAGTTCCGGTCGGCCGGCTCGTCGAGGCCCGCCACGAGCCGTACCGCGTCGTCCAGCAGACCGATGACGTGCGGGAAGGCGTCACGGAAGAAGCCCGAGATGCGCAGGGTGACGTCGATGCGCGGGCGGCCCAGCTCCTCCAGCGGGATCGGCTCCAGGCCGTTCACCCGGCGCGAGGCCTCGTCCCAGAGCGGACGCACGCCGAGCAGCGCGAGCGCCTCGGCCACGTCGTCGCCGGCGGTCCGCATCGCGCTCGTCCCCCACAGGGACAGGCCCACGGAGGTCGGCCAGTCGCCGTTGTCCGTGCGGTAGCGCTCCAGGAGGGAGTCGGCGAGCGCCTGCCCCGTCTCCCAGGCGAGGCGGGACGGCACCGCCTTCGGGTCGACCGAGTAGAAGTTCCGGCCGGTCGGCAGGACGTTGACCAGGCCGCGCAGCGGCGAACCGGACGGGCCGGCCGGCACGAAGCCGCCGTTCAGGGCGTGCACCGCGTGCGTCAGCTCGTCCGTCGTGGCGGCCAGGCGCGGCACGACCTGCTCGCAGGCGAAGCGCAGCACGGCGGCCACGTCGGGGCCGTGACCGGCGGCGACCGTCCCGACCGCGTCCACGGACCAGTCCGCCGCCTCCATCGCCTCGACCAGCTCGCGCGCCTTCGCCTCCGCCTCGTCGGCGGTGACCCGGGTCGCGGCCGACTCGTCCAGGCCGAGCGCCTCGCGCAGGCCCGGCAGCGCCTGCGTACCGCCCCAGATCTGGCGGGCGCGCAGGATGGACAGCACCAGGTTGACCCGCTCCGGGCCGGCCGGCGCGCCGCCGAGGACGTGCAGACCGTCACGGATCTGGGCGTCCTTGACCTCGCACAGCCAGCCGTCGACGTGCAGCAGGAAGTCGTCGAAGCCGTCGTCCTCCGGCCGCTCCTCCAGGCCCAGGTCGTGGTCCAGCTTCGCGGCCTGGATCAGCGTCCAGATCTGCGCGCGGATCGCCGGCAGCTTCGCCGGGTCCATGGACGAGATCTGCGCGTACTCGTCGAGCAGCTGCTCCAGGCGCGCGATGTCTCCGTACGAGTCGGCGCGGGCCATCGGCGGCACCAGGTGGTCGACGAGCGTGGCGTGGGCGCGCCGCTTGGCCTGCGTGCCCTCGCCCGGGTCGTTGACGAGGAACGGGTACACCAGCGGCAGGTCCCCGAGCGCCGCGTCCGGGCCGCAGGCGGCGGACAGACCGGCGTTCTTGCCGGGCAGCCACTCCAGGTTGCCGTGCTTGCCCAGGTGCACCATGGCGTCGGCGCCGAAGCCCCCGTCGTCGGCACGGGCGGCGATCCACCGGTAGGCGGCGAGGTAGTGGTGGGACGGCGGCAGATCGGGGTCGTGGTAGATCGCGATCGGGTTCTCGCCGAAGCCGCGCGGCGGCTGGATGAGGATCAGCAGGTTCCCGCGGCGCAGGGCGGCGAGGACGATGTCGCCCTCCGGGTTCCGCGACCGGTCGAGGAACATCTCGCCGGGCGGCGGGCCCCAGTGCTCCTCGACGTGCGACCGCAGCTCCTCGGGGAGGGTCGCGTACCAGCGCCTGTAGTCGGCGGCCGGGATGCGGACCGAGTTCCTGGCGAGCTGCTCCTCGGTCAGCCAGTCCTGGTCGTGGCCGCCGGCCTCGATCAGGGCGTGGATCAGCTCGTCGCCGTCGCCGGAGACCACGCCGGGGATCTCGTCCTCGGGCCCGAAGTCGTAGCCCTCGGCCATCAGGCGGCGCAGCAGGGCGACGGCCGAGGCCGGAGTGTCCAGGCCGACCGCGTTGCCGATGCGGGAGTGCTTCGTCGGGTACGCGGACAGCACGAGCGCCAGCTTCTTCTCGGCGTTCGGGATGTGGCGGAGGCGGGCGTGCCGGACGGCGATGCCGGCGACGCGGGCCGCGCGCTCGGTGTCGGCGACGTACGCGGGCAGGCCGTCGGCGTCGATCTCCTTGAAGGAGAACGGGACGGTGATGAGGCGGCCGTCGAACTCGGGCACGGCCACCTGTCCGGCGGCGTCCAGCGGCGACAGGCCCTCGTCGTTCTCCTCCCACGCGGCACGCGAACCGGTCAGGCACAGCGCCTGGAGGATCGGCACGTCGAGCGCGGCCAGCGCGCCCGCGTCCCACGCCTCCTCGTCACCGCCCGCCTGCGCCTCGGCGGGCTTGGTGCCGCCCGCGGCCAGGACGGTGGTGACGATCGCGTCGGCGGTGCGGAGGGTGTCGATCAGCTCCGGCTCGGGGGCGCGCAGCGAGGCCACGTACAGCGGCAGCGGCCGGCCGCCGGCGTCCTCGATCGCGTCGCACAGGGCGCCGACGAAGGCGGTGTTCCCGCTCATGTGGTGGGCGCGGTAGTAGAGCACCGCGACGACCGGGCCGGCCGCGTTCCGCGCGGTCCGCTCCAGCGGGCCCCAGGTGGGGGCGGCGGCCGGGGCCTCGAAGCCGTGGCCGGTGAGCAGGACGGTGTCGGAGAGGAAGCGGGCCAGCTGCTCCAGGTTGGCCGGGCCGCCGTGCGCGAGGTAGGCGTGGGCCTCGGTGGCCACGCCGATCGGCACGGTGGAGGTGGCCATCAGCTGGGCGTCGGGGGCCTGTTCGCCGCTGAGGACGACCACCGGCTTCCCGGCGGCGAGGACCGCGTCCAGGCCCTCCTGCCAGGAACGGACGCCGCCGAGGAGGCGGACGACGACCAGGTCGGCGCCGTCGAGCAGGGCGGGCAGCTCGTCCAGCGGCAGGCGGGAGGGGTTGGCGAAGCGGTACGCGACCGGGCCGTCGGGCGCGGCGGCGTTGGCCGCCCGGGCGCTGAGCAGGTCGGTGTCGGAGTGCGACAGCAGCAGGAGCATGGCGAGCTCAGGCCTTCCTCGGGGTTGTCCGCGCCCCGGGTGGTCGTGTGGGTGGGGGCCTCCCCTGCCCGGACGGAGCCGGGAGCGAGGGGAAGGGAGTTCCTGACTCACCCGTTCCGTCGCCGGTACGGGCTCACAGTGGCGGGACCGCGCCGGATTCTCACCGGGCTTCCTCCCCGGGGTCCTGGGACCCCATGCCGCTTCGCATCCTAGATCGTGCCGCCGGGGCGGCCGAGGGGGCGGCGGGGTCGGCCCGATCACACCACGTGGCCGGGCGGTGCGCCGTGGGTATGCTCGCCGCCATGCCGCCCACCCCACCCCCGGCGCCCGAACCGGGCGAAACCCGCGTACGGGACCGTGGCGACGCCTGCCCCGGAGCGCTGCGCCTGCATCCGGCCGACGACGGCCGGCTGGCCCGGCTCCGGCTGCCCGCAGGGCGTTTGACGGCCCGTCAGGCCGTCGTTCTGGCCGACGCGGCGGAGCGCCTCGGCGACGGGCGCATCAGCGTCACCTCGCGCGGCAACGCCGAGCTGCGGGGCCTGGGCGAGGGCTGCGGCACGGAGCTCGCCGCGCTCCTGACCGGGGCGGGCCTGCTGCCCTCCCCCCGCCACGAGCGGATCCGCAACATCGTGGCCTCCCCCGCCGCCGGCCTGGACGGACTCGGCACCGCCGAGGCCCAGTTGTGGGTGCGCGAGCTGGACACGCTGCTCTGCGCGGAGCCGTGGACGGCCGCCCTCTCGGGCCGGTTCCTCTTCGCCCTCGACGACGGCCGCGGGGACATGACCGGGCTCGGCGCGGATGTGACCTTGGTCGCAGTGGCGGACGCGCCGGACCGGGGTGCCCTCCTGTGGTCCGGCGGGCAGGCCCTCCGGGTCGCCGGGGCGGACGCGCCCCGCGCCGCGGTCGCCGCCGCCGGGGCGTTCCTGGCCGCCGCACGGGCCGCCGGGACCGGTGCCTGGCGGGTGGCCGAGCTGCCGCCCGGCCACGCCCCCGACGTGGCCGGCGCACTCGCCCGGGCCGGGATCCCGGCGGAGCCCGTACCCGCTCCCGCCCTCCCGCACGGGGCACCGCCCGCGCCGGGGCCGCTCGGCGACCACGGCCTGTACGTCCTGGCGCCGCTCGGCCGGCTCACCACCGCACAGCTGCGGGGCCTCGCGGACGGCGCCGCCGAGGTGCGGCTCACGCCCTGGCGCGGCGCCGTCGTCGTCACCGAGCGTACGGCCGGCCGCGCCTCCGGCCGGCTCCCGGCCCTCGCGGCCCTCGGGCTGATCACCCGCCCCGACTCCCCGTGGGCGGGCGTCACGGCCTGCACGGGCCGCCCCGGCTGCGCCAAGTCCCTGGCGGACGTCCGGGGGGACGCGACGGCGGCAACGGCCGCGGCCCCGGAACCCGGTGCGGATGCGGCGCCCGGCACCGGCGAGGCACGGGCCACCTCCCTCGGCACCGGCGAGGCACGGGCCGCCTCCCTCGGCCGGCTCCTCCCCGTCCACTTCTCCGGTTGCGAGCGCCGGTGCGGGCACCCGCGCGGCACCTGGGTGGACGTGCTCGCCACCGGTGACGACGCCTACCGGGTGAACGGCGCCCCCACCCCCCGTACCTCCCTGCCCGGCGCGGTCGCCACGGCCCGCACGACCCCGACCCCGACGACGACCACGAGATGAGCGAGAGCACCAGGATGTTCGACTACGAGAAGGACGGGACGGAGATCTACCGCCGGTCCTTTGCCACGATCCGCGCCGAGGCGGACCTCGCGGGACTGCCCGCCGACGTCGCGCAGGTCGCGGTCCGGATGATCCACGCCTGCGGCATGACCGACCTCGTCCGCGACATCGCCTTCTCGCCCCGGGCCGTCTCCCGCGCCCGCGAGGCCCTGCGCGCCGGCGCGCCGATCCTCTGCGACGCGCAGATGGTCGCCAGCGGCGTCACCCGCAAGCGGCTGCCCGCCGACAACGAGGTGATCTGCACCCTCTCCGACCCGGCCGTGCCGGGCCTCGCCGCCGAACTCGGCACCACCCGCTCCGCCGCCGCCCTCGAACTCTGGCGCGACCGCCTCGAAGGCTCCGTCGTCGCCATCGGCAACGCGCCCACCGCCCTCTTCCACCTCCTGGAGATGATCGCGAAGGGCGCGCCGAAGCCCGCCGCCGTCCTCGGCATACCGGTCGGCTTCATCGGCGCGGCCGAGTCCAAGGACGCCCTCGCGGAGAACGCCCTCGGCCTCGAGTACCTCGTCGTCCGGGGCCGGCGCGGCGGCAGCGCCATGACCGCCGCCGCCCTCAACGCCATGGCGCACGAAGCGGAGATCCAGGCATGAGCGGCACCACCACCGGCAAGCTGTACGGGGTCGGCCTCGGCCCCGGCGACCCGAACCTCCTGACGCTCGCCGCCGTGAAGGCCATCGCCGAGGCCGACGTCGTCGCCTACCACTCGGCCCGCCACGGCCGGTCCATCGCCCGCTCCATCGCCGCCGAGCACATCCGCGAGGACCACGTCGAGGAGCGGCTGATGTACCCGCTCACCGTGGAGACCACGGACCACCCGGGCGGCTACCGGGGCGCCCTGGACGACTTCTACGAGGAGGCCGCGGCACGCCTCGCCGCCCACCTCGACGCGGGCCGCACGGTCGCCGTCCTCGCCGAGGGCGACCCGCTGTTCTACGGCTCGTACCAGCACATGCACAAGCGGCTCGCGGACCGCTACGACACCACCGTCATCCCCGGCGTCACCTCGGTCAGCGCCGCCGCGGCCCGGCTCGGCACGCCCCTGTGCGAGGCCGAGGAGGTCCTCACGATCATCCCCGGCACCCTGCCGGAGGACGAGCTCGCGGCCCGCCTCGCGGGCACCGACTCGGCGGTCGTGATGAAGCTCGGCCGCACCTTCCCCACCGTGCGCCGCGCCCTGGAGCGGGCCGGGCGCCTGGAGGACGCGCGGTACGTGGAGCGGGCGTTCATGCCCGGCGAGCGGACGGAGACGCTGGCCGACGTGGACCCGTCGACCGTCCCGTACTTCTCCGTCGCCGTCCTGCCCTCGCGGATCGACGCCGTCGCGCCCGAGTCCCGGGAGACCGGCGGCGAGGTCGTCGTCGTCGGCACCGGACCGGCCGGGGCCCCCTGGCTGACCCCCGAGTCGCGCGGCGCGCTCCAGGGCGCCGACGACCTCGTCGGCTACACCACCTACCTGGACCGGGTGCCGGTCCTGCGCCCCGGGCAGCGGCGCCACGGCTCCGACAACAAGGTGGAGTCCGAGCGGGCCGAGTTCGCGCTCGACCTGGCCCGGCGCGGGCGGCGGGTCGCGGTCGTCTCCGGCGGCGACCCGGGCGTCTTCGCCATGGCGACGGCGGTCCTGGAGGTGGCCTGCGAACCGGCCTACGCGGACGTGCCCGTACGGGTCCTGCCGGGCGTGACCGCCGCCAACGCGGCCGCCGCGGCGGCGGGCGCCCCGCTGGGCCACGACTACGCGACGATCTCGCTCTCCGACCGGCTCAAGCCCTGGGACGTCATCTCCCGGCGCCTGCGCGCCGCGGCGGAGGCCGACCTCGTCCTCGCCCTCTACAACCCGGGCTCGAAGTCCCGCACCCACCAGGTCGCCGCCGCCCGCGACCTGCTCCTGGAGGTCCGCTCGCCCGACACCCCGGTGGTCGTCGCCCGCGACGTCGGCGGCCCGGAGCAGTCGGTCCGGATCGTCACCCTGAAGACCCTGGACCCGGCGGAGGTCGACATGCGCACCCTCCTCCTGATCGGCTCGACCCAGACCCGTGCGGTCGAACGCGCCGACGGCCGCACGATCACCTGGACGCCGCGCCGCTACGGCTGAGCGGCGCCCGGGCCCGCGGCGGTCCTCAGCGCTCCCGCACCCAGGCGGCGGCCTCCTCCGGGGTCGCCGCCACCGGGACGCCGGCCGGGACCGGGGGGCGGCGGACGATGACGACCGGGATGCCGGCCTCGCGGGCGGCGGTCAGCTTCGGGGCGGTGGCGGCGGCGCCGCTGTCCTTGGTGACGAGGACGCCGATGCGGTGGCGGTCGAGCAGTTCCCGCTCGCCCTCCACCGTGAAGGGGCCCCGGTCCAGGAGGACCTCGGTGCGGGCGGGCATCGGGGCCCCGGGGGCGTCGACCGAGCGGACGAGGAACCACTCCGGGCGGTCCGCGAAGGCCGCGAGGCCCATCCGCCCGGTGGTGAGGAAGACCCGGTCGCCGAGACCGTCCAGGGCCGCCGCGGCCTCCGCCAGGGAGTCGACGGGGCGCCAGTCGTCGCCCGCCACGGGGGCCCACCCGGGACGGCGCAGGGCCAGCAGGGGAACATGGGCGGCGGCGGCCGCCAGGGCCGCGTTGAAGCTGATCCGCGCGGCGAAGGGATGGGTGGCGTCGATGACCGCGTCCGCGCCGTGCTCCCGCAGCCAGGCGGCGAGGCCGTCCGCGCCGCCGAACCCACCGATCCGCACCTCGCCGGCGGGCAGCCGGGGGTTCGCCACCCGTCCCGCCAGGGAGCTGGTGACCCGGACCCGCCCGTGCAGCAGCCCGGCCAGGGCGCGGGCCTCGGCGGTACCCCCGAGGATGAGTACGTGCATGGGAGTCCTTACATGAGTTCCGGCGGCGGGCGCGAGGCCCAACTCAAGCACACCGGCCTGCGCCCCGGCTGGACGACCGGTGCCTGTGCGACGGCGGCGACCACCGCCGCGTACACCGCGCTGCTCACCGGGGACTTCCCGGACCCGGTGACGATCACCCTGCCGAAGGGACACACCCCGTCCTTCGCGCTGGCGGCGGAGTCGCTGACGGCCACGGCCGCGATGGCGGCCGTGGTCAAGGACGCGGGCGACGACCCGGACGTCACCCACGGGGCGGTGATCCGCTCGACGGTACGGCTCCTGCCGGCCGGTTCCGGTGTCGTCTTCCGCGCGGGCGAGGGCGTCGGCACGGTCACCCTGCCGGGGCTGCCGCTCGACGTGGGGGAGCCCGCGATCAACCCGGTTCCCCGGCAGCTGATGCGCGCGCACGTGGCGGAGGTCGCGGCGGCACACGGCGGCACCGGGGACGTGGAGATCACGGTCTCCGTCGACAACGGCGCCGAGATCGCCCGTTCCACGTGGAACCCGCGGATCGGCATCCTCGGCGGTCTGTCGATCCTCGGCACGACCGGGATCGTCGTCCCGTACTCCTGCTCGGCCTGGATCGACTCCATCCGCCGGGGCGTCGACGTGGCCCGCGCGGGCGGCCTCACCCACGTCGCGGGCTGCACGGGCTCCACCTCCGAGCGGACGGTCACGGAGCTCTACGACCTGCCGGAGATCGCCCTGCTCGACATGGGCGACTTCGCGGGCGCCGTCCTCAAGTACCTCCGCCGCCACCCGGTGGACCGGCTCACCGTCTGCGGCGGCTTCGCCAAGCTCTCCAAGCTGGCCGCGGGCCACCTGGACCTGCACTCGGCCCGCTCCCAGGTCGACAAGGCCTTCCTCGCCGGACTCGCCCGCACGGGCGGCGCCTCCGAGGCCCTCGCCGCCGAGATCGCCGGCGCCAACACGGGCCTCGCCGCCCTCCGCCTCTGCGAAGCCGCGGGCGTCCCCCTGGGCGACCTCGTCGCCACCCGTGCCCGCGACGAGGCCCTCACGGTCCTGCGGGGCGCCCCGGTCGCGGTGGACGTGGTCTGCGTCGACCGGGCGGGGGTCGTGGTGGGGCGGTCGGCGGTGGCGGGGCCGGGGGGAACGTCCGGCTGACCTCGCGCCGGCGACCGGATGCGGCTCGCCGGGGCCGACCCTAGGCTCGACAGCGCACACCCCCACGAACCGGGAGGAGACGCCATGTCGAAGCGAGGCAACAAGCGCAGGGCGCGGAAGAAGAAGGGCGCGAACCACGGCAAGCGGCCCAACACCTGAGGGCGGGCCCCGGGGACGCTCGTCCCGGGGCCTCGTCGTGGCCGCGCGGGGCCGTCAGCAGGTGTGGCGGTCCCGCGCCGGGTCGTACAGGTGACTGTCGCGGAACTCGGACGCGGCGAGCGTGCGGCCCACGAGGATGACGGCGGTCTTCGTGATCCCGGCCGCCTTCACCTGGCCGGCGATGTCCTCCAGGGTGCCGCGCAGGATGACCTCGTCGGGGCGGCTGGCCATGGCGACCACGGCGGCGGGGCAGTCCGCGCCGTAGTGGGGGACGAGTTCGGAGACGATCCGGTCGACGTAACGGGCACCGAGGTGGAGGACGAGCAGGGCGCCGCTGCGGCCGAGGGTGGCGAGGTCCTCGCCCTCCGGCATGGGGGTGGCCTGCTGGGCGACGCGGGTGAGGATGACGGTCTGCCCGACGGTCGGCACGGTCAGTTCCCGCTTGAGCGCCGCCGCGGCCGCGGCGAAGGCCGGGACGCCCGGCACGACCTCGTACGGGACGCCGGCCGCGTCCAGGCGGCGCATCTGCTCGGCGACGGCGCTGAAGACGGACGGGTCGCCGGAGTGCAGCCGGGCCACGTCCTGCCCCGCCTCGTGGGCGGCGGTGATCTCGGCGACGATCTGGTCCAGGTCCATCCGGGCCGTGTCGACGAGCCGCGCGTCCGGCGGGCACTCGGCGAGCAGCTCGGTGGGGACGAGCGAGCCCGCGTAGAGGCAGACGCCGCACTTCGCCAGCGTCCGCGCGCCGCGCACGGTGATGAGGTCGGCGGCGCCGGGGCCCGCGCCGATGAAATAGACGGTCATCCCTCTTCGGAACCTTTCGTGACGGACCACTGGGTGACGGGCATGGCCGGGCGCCAGCCGGTGAAGCCGCCGACGGGTACGGCGGCGGAGACGGAGAGCCGGATCAGTTCGCCGCCGTGGCGGCGGTGGCGTTCGGCGAGCAGCGCCTCGGACTCCAGGGTCACGGTGTTGGCGACGAGCCGGCCGCCGGCGGGCAGGGCGTCCCAGCAGGCGTCGACCAGGCCGGGGGCGGTGAGCCCGCCGCCGATGAAGACGGCGTCGGGGACGGGGAGCCCGGCGAGGGCCGCGGGCGCGGGCCCGGTGACGACGCTCAGGCCGGGCACGCCGAGCCGGTCCGCGTTGCGGGTGATCCGCTCGGCCCGTTCGGGGGACTTCTCCACGGCGACGGCGCGGCAGGAGCGGTGGGTCCGCATCCATTCGATGCCGATGGAGCCGGAGCCGCCGCCGATGTCCCAGAGCAGTTCGCCGGGGGCGGGGGCGAGCGCGGCGAGGGTGGCGGCGCGGACGTACCGCTTGGTGAGCTGGCCGTCGTGCTCGTACGCGTCGTCGGGCAGGCCGGGCGCGGCGCCGAGGCGGAGGGCGCCGGGGGCGCGGACGCAGTCGACGGCGATCACGTTGAGCGGGTCGCCGGGGGCGTGCGCCCAGGTGTCGGCGGTCCCGTCGAGCAGGCGCTCGCGGTCGGAGCCGAGCTGTTCGAGGACGCGCAGCCGGCTGGGCCCGTACCCCCGGTCGCGCAGCAGGGCGGCGACCCGCTCCGGGGTGGCCGCGCCCTCGCTGAGGACGAGGATCCGCCGGCCGTGGTGGAGGGCGGCGGCGAGCACGGCGGGCGGCCGGGCGACGAGGGAGACGGTCTCGACGGCCTCCAGGGGCCAGCCGAGGCGGGCGCAGGCGTACGAGACGGAGGACGGGTGCGGCAGGACGCGCAGGCGGTCCGCGCCGACGGTCTCGGCGAGGGTGCGGGCGATGCCGTGGAAGGAGGGGTCCCCGCTGGCGAGGACGGCGACGGCACGGCCCTCGTGGGCGGCGAGCAGGCCGGGCACGGCGGGGCGGAGCGGCGAGGGCCAGGGGACGCGCTCGCCGGGGCAGTCGGCGGCGGGCAGCAGGCCGAGCTGGCGGGGGCCGCCGATGAGCACCTCGGCGGCGCGCAGGACGCGGCGGGAGGCCTCGGGGAGCCCGTCCCAGCCGTCCGCGCCGATTCCGACGACCGATATCGCAGCGTTCACGTCGGGGACTCTACGGGAGGGGCTCCTTCCGGCCCGCGCCCGCCCGGGGGAGAGGGCGCGGGACCGGGCGGAGGGTGTCCCCGGGCCGGGGAACGGGCCCGGGCCCGGACAGTGGGGGGAATAGCCGGGAGGGGTGCGCCGTTGGACGCGATGGTTTAAGATTCAACCAAGAGCTTGGGGCAGCGCCCCCGAAGCACCCCCGCGAGAGGTGAGCACGATGCAGTTCGGGATCTTCACCGTCGGCGACGTGACGACCGACCCCACCACCGGCCGCACCCCGACCGAGCACGAGCGGATCAAGAACACCGTCGCCATCGCGCTTAAGGCCGAGGAGGCCGGACTCGACGTCTTCGCGACGGGCGAGCACCACAACCCGCCGTTCGTCCCCTCCTCCCCCACCACCCTCCTCGGGCACATCGCCGCCCGCACCGAGAACCTGATCCTCTCCACCTCCACCACCCTCATCACCACCAACGACCCGGTGAAGATCGCCGAGGACTACGCGACCCTCCAGCACCTCGCCGACGGCCGCGTCGACCTGATGATGGGCCGCGGCAACACCGGCCCGGTCTACCCGTGGTTCGGTCAGGACATCCGTCAGGGCATCCCGCTCGCCATCGAGCACTACGCGCTCCTCCACAAGCTGTGGAGACAGGACGTGGTCGACTGGGAGGGGAAGTTCCGCACCGCCCTGCAGGGCTTCACCGCCACCCCGCGCCCGCTCGACGGCGTCCCGCCCTTCGTCTGGCACGGCTCCATCCGCTCGCCCGAGATCGCCGAACAGGCCGCCTACTACGGCGACGGCTTCTTCGCGAACCACATCTTCTGGCCCAAGCAGCACACCGAGAAGATGGTCCGCCTCTACCGGCAGCGCTACGCCCACTACGGGCACGGCACCCCCGAACAGGCGATCGTCGGCCTCGGCGGCCAGGTGTTCATGCGCAAGAACTCGCAGGACGCGGTACGGGAGTTCCGCCCGTACTTCGACAACGCGCCGGTCTACGGCCACGGCCCCTCCCTGGAGGAGTTCAGCCGCGAGACCCCGCTGACCGTCGGCTCCCCGCAGGAGGTCATCGAGCGCACCCTGTCCTTCCGCGACTACGTGGGCGACTACCAGCGCCAGCTGTTCCTGATCGACCACGCCGGACTGCCGCTCAAGACCGTCCTCGAGCAGCTCGACATCCTCGGCGAGGAGGTCGTCCCGGTCCTGCGCAAGGAGTTCGCCGCCCTGCGCCCGGCCGGCGTCCCCGCCACCGCCCCGCTCCACCCCGCCGTCCTCGCCACCCGGGAGGTCTGACGCCATGCGGACGACGAAGCTGGTCGCGGTCTCCGCCGGCCTCAGCTCCCCCTCCTCCACGCGGCTGCTCGCCGACCGCCTCCTCCAGGCGGCCCGGTACCGGCTGGCCGAGCAGGAGTACGCGGTCGACGTCCAGGTCGTCGAACTGCGCGACCTGGCCGTCGACATCGCCAAGAACCTCGTCACCGGCTTCCCCTCCGCGGCGCTCCGGGAAGCGATCGACACGGTGACGGGCGCCGACGGCGTCATCGCGGTCACGCCCGTCTTCACGGCCTCGTACAGCGGCCTGTTCAAGTCCTTCTTCGACCTGGTCGACCCGGCCGCGCTGACCGGCACGCCCGTCCTCCTCGGCGCGACCGGCGGCACCGCCCGCCACTCGCTCGTGCTCGACCACGCCCTGCGGCCCCTCTTCGCCTACCTGCGGGCCCTCGTCGTTCCGACCGCCGTCTACGCGGCCTCGGAGGACTGGGGCTCCGGCGGCGACGAGTACACCGACGGGCTGCCCGCCCGGATCACCCGGGCCGGCCAGGAGTTCGCCGACACCGTGGCCGCCCGGCCCGCCCGCGACGGCGGCGACGACGACCTCGTCCCCTTCGAGAAGCAGTGGGCGGACCTGCGCCTCGACTGACGGCCCGGAGCGTCAGGGGGCCGGTGCGGGTGCGGGCAGGGGCGCCACCTCGCGGGGGAAGAACTCCGCGAGGTCCTCCCCCGCCCCGTACAGGTCCCGCACGAACGCCCGCGCCTTCGCCACCACCTCGGGCGCGGTGTACCGCACCGCCCCGCCGGGCACGCCCCCGGGCCCGTACTCCACCACGTACACCGCCTCGTCCCCGAGCACGCAGAGCTCCGGTAGCGGCCCCACCTCCTCGTACGCAGCGACCCGCTCCGCGTCCAGGACGGAGACCTCCTCCCCGTACTCCCCCTTCACCCGCAGGATGTGCAGCTCCCACTGCACGTACGGGGTCAGCGGCCGCTCCACGATCCGCACCCGCCGGTGGCGGAAGCCCGCCCGCGCGATGCGCCCGAAGAACTCCTCGTACTCCGGCCGCAGCTCCTCGATCAGCCGCAGCGACTCCTCCCACTCCCCGCGCCGGAACGCCAGCCAGCTCGGGAAGTCGCCCTCGTCGTACGCCTGCATCCGCTCCAACTTCCAAAAGCCCTCCGGGCCGACGCGCCGGAAGCGCTCCGTGAAGTCGGACGTGTAGACGTCCTGTCCGAGCCGGACGCCCTCGGCGCCCGCGAAGATCTCACGCATCGGAAGCGTTCCTCCTGTTCGTCTCGGCCCGCCGGGTCCGGTGGTCACGCCACCGGGTGACGAGCCAGATGATGTGGACGGCGGCGAAGGCCGCGAGAGTCAGTACCCCGTCCGACACGTCGAGGGCGGAGCCACCCCCGCTGAGCCTGCCCCAGGCGACCACCACCAGCCGGACCTCGGCGGGCAGCGTGAAAGCCGCGAACGCCCCCAGGCAGGCCGTGGTGCCTAGCACCAGGACGAGGCCGTAGATCCGCACCGCCCGCCGCTCCCCGGCCGGAAGTACGCGGCTCGGGTCCCGCTCCGCCGTCTCCCTCCGGAGCAGCCGTCGGGCCAGGTGCCGGGCGTGGGCCCGGCCGTCGCCGTACAGGTCCCGGCAGCCGGTGAGGTCCTGCAACACGAAGTACACGTCGGTCCGCATGAACACCATGCACTGGAAAGCCAGCGGCAGGCCCGCCCACAGCACCGTCGCCGCCAGGAAACGGTGCCCCGCGGAACTCGGCGAGGTCAGGGCGAGCAGGAGCACCGCGACGGACGCGATGGAGAGATTGACCGCGATCCCGGCGAGGTAGGCCGTGAGCCGGTGCCGGCGGGGCGCGAGTTCGATACCGCTGATGTCCGTCTGCACCACCAGAAATTGCAGTCGGGTCCCGAAGCCGATCCGGCCCGGCACGCCGGCGGCCCGAGCCACCGCCAGGTGCGCAAGCTCATGAAGCAGGACGACCGACCATCCGACGACCAGCCCGCTGACCACCACGAGCGTCCCGTAAGGGCTCCACAGCAGGTCCCGGTAGGTGGGCGTCAGCTCGGGGCGGGCCAGCAACACCGCCACGGCGGTGCCGACGAGGGCGACGGGAATCCAGGGGAGCGAGGGGTGCAGCAGGAAGCCGAGTCGCTCGGGGCGGAGCCCCGGAAGGCTTGCCGGGGCGGCCGGCAGCCCCGACCCGGCCGGCTGCCCGTCGACCTCCGCCACGAAACCGAGCGCGAGCAGATCGCGTACGAACTCCACGACGTCCGGTTCCTCACCCGGTGCGGCGCCCGCCGCGAGGCGCGCCTGCGCGGCACCGACGCTCAGCCCTTCCACCAACAGGTCGAGAACCGCCACGCCCTCGGGGGGCAGGGCGACGAAGGTTCGGGATTCCCGGCGTCCCACGATCCACTCGGTGCCGTCGGCTCGCCGGTTCAGCGGATGGAGCCGCACCCGGGAATGCGGCCCCACGGATGGGGTAGGGGGGCGGGGCGGGGCGGTCACGTCCGGTCCTCCGCGTCTGCCCTGCGGCTACTGCCCTGCATCTCAGGCTCCCCCGCAGGCGGGGCAGTCGGGCCGGTGGAGCACCGGGTCGAAACCCGGCTCTCCGGGGCGAACGAGGTTGAATTCCAGCCGAAATCCGGGGGGTAGAACGGGCACTCCGGTCAGCATCGCCGTGGCGGCGTACACGAACAGGGCTCCGGCGAGCGTCGCCGTCACCGCGTTCACCGGGCTCCACGGCATCCGTGGTGAGACCGTCGCCTCGTCCTCACCAGGCGGCAGCCCGAGGTCCCGGGACTCGGCCAGGGTGATCCGGTGGCATTCCAAGCAGCCACTCCGCCCCGGCGCATACGCCCCCACGGTGACCAACGGCCCCTGGTAGCCACCGTCGATCCATGGCGTACCCGTCTCCAGGCATACGCGATTGGCCCAGGTCCGGAGAGCGGCGGGCCGGTCGGCACCCAGGACGAGGAGGTCGTACCGAGGGGGCTCCGGGGTTTCGGTGGCCCTGGCCCCCTCGACCATGTCGGCAGCCGGCGGAGCGCCGTCCGGGGGGCCGGTGCTCAGGAGACGGGCGAGGTCGGCCGGCGACCGCACCGCTGTGGCCTCCCCCGTCAGTCGCACGTCCGAGTTGAGGGCACGCAGCGAGGCGACAGCCGCGTCGACCTTGCGCCGGCCGATGTCCGGCTCGCGGTAGAGCACCTGGCGGTTCAGGTTGGACAACTCGACGACATCGGGGTCCACACAGTGCAGACGGCCCACGCCCGAGGCGACCAAGCCCTGCGCCGCGACCCCGCCCGCGCCACCGAGGCCGATGAGCAGGACCCGCGCGTGGGAGAGGGCGAGCTGGAGGTCCCAGGCGTTGGCGCGGGGAGAGGAATCCATCCACCGCAGCAGCGGCACCCCGCGGCCGTACCGCTCCCTCTCCCGTGCGGAGAACACGGTGGGAATGCCCGCCGCCGCGTCCTCCAGGAATCCGGCCTGCCGCAAGTCGGCCATCGCCTGGAATACATCGTTCGCGTCGGGGGCGGGGTGCGCGGCGGCGACCTCGACGGCTATCCGTTCCGGCTCCCGAGTTCCGTCCATGGCCTGGATCAATTCCCAGACCCAGCCGTCGGGATCCTCGATCTCCGCGCCGATGCCGTGGACCACGCTGCCGATCCGCACATGACCCGCGACCGTCCGGTAAGGGCGGTGTTCGGGCTTGACGCGTGGTCGCAGGAGGGCGGGCAGCACCTCCCTCGACTCCCGCCCCATACTCAAACTCCCCCATGGAAAAACTTTGTTGACCTCACACACCGCTGTGGCACCGTGGGCATGTTAACGCCCGCCGCGACGCGAGGAGGCAGAAATGGCAACCAAGATCACCATACGTCCGCTGGACAAGAAGGAGACGACGAGCGACAGCCAGGGATCGAGTAATTAGCGCCATTCAAGAAACTCGGCGTCCCTGCCCCTGGGGGCAGGGCTCGCCCGCTTATCAGCCTTCTCCAGCCACTTTCCGGCCTTTTTCTCGCCACTTCTCGGACGATTGTCGGCCTCACCGGCCACGTCGTACCTCCGCCCTTCCTGCGCTCCCCTTACTTCCGGTTGTAGAGACGCATCGTGATCCAGCCGAAGACGAGCACGAACAGCGCCGACCACCCCAGCGTCCAGCCGATGTCCGCCGCCGGCCGGTGGCCGGCCATCAGCTCGCGGACCGCCGTCGCCAGGTGGGTGACCGGGTTGTTGTTGACGAAGGCCTGGAGCCAGCCCGGCATGGTGCGGGGGTCGACGAAGACGTTGGAGAGGAAGGTGAGCGGGAAGATGACCATCATCGAGACGCCCATCACCGACTTCTCGCTGCGCAGCAGCAGACCGAACATGGTCCAGATCCACGAGAACGCGAACGAGAAGACCATGAGCAGCACCACCCCGAGGACCACGCCGACCGGGCCGCCGGCCGGGCGGTAGCCGATGGCGAGGCCCACGCCGATCATCACGGCCGAGGCGATCAGGTAGCGGACGACGTCACCGAGCAGGTAGCCGACCATCGGGGCCGGCCGCCACACCGGCAGGGTGCGGAAGCGGTCGAAGACGCCCTTGTCGATGTCGGTGTTGACGGAGACGCCCGTGTACATCGTGATCATCACGACGCTCATCACGAGGATGCCCGGCAGCAGGAACTGCACGTACGAGGAGACCGATCCGGCCAGCGCGCCCCCGAAGAGGTACGTGTACATCAGCACCATCATGATCGGGAACGCGGTCACGTCGAACAGCTGCTCCGGCACGTGCTTGATCTTCAGCATGGCCCGCCGGCCGAAGGTCAGGGAGGCGCCGAGCGCGCTGGGGCGGGGCGGCCGGTCGCGGCCCGCGAGGAACTCCGCGAGGTCCTCGGCGCGCGGGGCGACGAAGTCCGTGGCGTCGGCGGCCCCGGCCGGACCGGCCGCGGGGTCCTTGTCCTTGCCGGTGGTGACGGTGGTCATGCCGGCGGTCCCTTCCGTTCCGTCA
>NZ_JAPSIW010000510.1 GCF_031178505.1 Streptomyces sp.
ACCGCTCCGGCCTCTGGCACCATGACGCATCCATGTAAATCGAACTCATGGGGGTGGGCGCACGTGCGCCGCAGTCTGACACGACTTCCAGGAAAGAGAAGCATCCTCGCCGCGAGTGGTGGGCTGGCGCTCGCCGCTTCGCTGCTCGTCCCGGCCACGGCATCGAGCACACCGGACGTTCCGGAGCTGAAGGCCGAACCGGTCGCCGCGACGGCAGTCCCCACCGTCACGCCCATGGCGCAGACCGGCCCGCGAAACATCATCAAGCGTCTGCAGGACACCTACATCAGCAGCGCCGACAACGCCGACCACTCGCAGGGGCACATCCTGCATGTCGGCACGCCCGACAACGGTGTGACGAAGTACCGGAGCTTCATGCGCTTCGACGTGTCCAAGCTCCGCGGCGCGCCGATCAAGCAGGCCACCCTGCGCGTGTACAACTCCTTCGTCTCCGACTGCTCGGCCAACGCGTGGATGGGCGTCCACCCGGTGACCTCGGCGTGGGATCAGGCCACCATCACCTGGGCCAACCAGCCCACTGTCGGCGCCGGCAAAGGCACCTGGTTCGGTGTCGGTCACCCGAACTGCCCCGACGTTACGAACAAGAACGATCCCGCCGCGTCCAACGGTATCCAGCGCATCGACGTGACCGACTGGGTCAAGGGGTGGGCGGACACGAGTCTGCCGAACCACGGGATCCGGTTCAGCGCCGCCGAGAGCGGCACGTCCGGTTACAAGGACTTCTGCTCCATGAACCCGGTGGGGACCGACTACGCGTGCCACGCCGCGTACAACGCCCCCACTCTCGAGGTCGAGTTCAACGAGGGTCACACCCCGATCATCTCGGGCAACGAGTTCGGCCCGACGTACCCGAACAACTACCCCGCCGCGCACGCGGCGCTCGAGTTCTTCGACTCGACCAACCCTTCCGTCTGGACGAGCTCGGGACCGTACCAGCGGTGGATCCCCGACGCCTACCACTCCGTCTTCGACGCGAGCCTGAAGGGTGACGCCTGGAAGGGCGGCACCTCGCACAAGCTACGGCCCGGCGGTCCGTACGGCGGTACGGTTCTGGTCACCGGCGACGGCGGCAGCGGCTTCGTCGGCGTGATCCCCTACCCGTCGCTCGCCGGCTACCACTGGGCCATCAACGTGGGCACCGGCGGAAACCTCCACGGCGTCGAGATGCTGCCGAACGGCAACGTGGTGGTGGCGTTCTCCGACGCCGTCCCCGGGGCACCCCAGGGCGGCGTCGCCGTCTACACCAGGGCTCAGGGCGCACCCGGAGCCTGGAACGCCGCGTCACCTCGGATCTTCCCGCTGGAGGACGCGCACGAGGTCTCGTACGACCCGGCCTCCGGTGCCCTCTGGGCCGTCGGCGGAAAGCAGCTGGTGAAGTACGCCTACTCCGGTGGCGAACTCGCGCCTCCGCACGAGCAGGACACATTCGACCTGCCCAAGCAGAGCGCCACGGGGGACGCCTGGGGGCACGACCTCGGTCCCGTGTACGGCAACTCCGACCGCCTCTGGGTGGCGAGCAACGGGGGCATCACCCAGTTCTCCAAGAGCGGCTCCGTTCGCTGCCACTTCGGTACGAACGACAGCCGCTGGCCGAAGGCCGCGTACGTGCAGGGCGCGGAGCACCGCTGGTGCAAGGACTACGCCAACGAACCGGTGATCAACAGCCGCGGCCTGGTCAAGAGCGTGGGTGACGATCCGGCGTCCGGGGTCGTCGTCTCCACCTGCTCGGGCAACCTCGACGCCTGTCCGGAGACACAGATGTCCCATCCGGATGCGCTCTGGACCTCGGCGTACATGCGGTTCGTCGCCGGCAACGGCACTACGACGATCAAGGCCGCCTCGTCGTCGGACCGACACTACAAGGCGACCTGGGCCGTTCCGGCCTATCAGTGATCCGGTATGCCGCGCCCTGAGAGGGGGCGTGCACGACCCGAGGGGGCGGCGGCCCACGGCGACGGCCGCCCCTCCGGGCACTGCGGACCCGCCCCTGTGAGCGGTCCGAGGGGTGTCGTGGTGGTCGTTTCTTCCGCAGTCCGGGAAGGCTGGGGCCCGCGCCCCGCCGCACCGGGCACGCCTCGCGCACAAGAGCCTGTGCCGGAGAAGGATGATCTCCCGCGGCCGTTCTCACCACGGTCCGCGCACGCCACGGAGGGCTGCCACTCCCCCGGCGTCACTCGCCACCGCACCCGCCTGAGGACCCGCCGCGAGGTCTCGAACGGGGCGACGATCCGCCCGGCCGCGGCAAGGGAGCGGCCGTCCGGCCGGCTTGCGCCAGGACTCCCCCAAGGCGCATGGGTACGCAGACGCACCGCAGCCAGTCACCCCGGTCGTCGCTGGCTTCGGCGGTCGCGCGAGCGATGAGCCCCGTGGGGTGGAGTGGGCGGACGATGTCTTTCATCCCTTGTCGGCGCAAGCCTCCGCCTCCGCCAGGTACCGCGCCACCGGCCCCAGCGTCAGCAGCCCGCTCGCCGCGCCCGCGTGTTCGGTGCGGGCGGGGCGCAGGGCCTCGGCCGCGCGGGCGGCGACCGGGCGTTCGCCGAGACGGGCGGCGGCGTGGGCGGTCAGGCACCAGAGTGCCTCCTGCATGTGATCGAGGGGTGGTTCGGGCGCCGTGGCCAGGGCGGTACGGGCTTCCTCGTCCCGGTTGTGGGCGAGCAGGACCAAGGGGCGCGTCCAGGGTCGGTACGGCCCCCAGTCGAGGCCGGGATCGGTGGGCGCGGGACGGTGGTGCAGAAGGCGCAGGCCCAGGAGGGCGAGGGCGAACAGGCCCCGGTGCAGGCCGGGCATGCCCGCTGTCTCGGCGAGGGCGTCTTCGACGGCGCGGTAGTGCGCGGCGGCGCCGGCGGCGGTGGGCCCGCCCGGTGCGGTGCTGTGTGCGGCCGTGGCCCGGGCCCGGAACCAGCCGGTGAGCACCGGGACGAGCGAGGCCTCGGTGTGGACGGCGAGCTGCTCGGCGGCCTCGGCGTGTGCGGTCGCGGCGTCGAGGTCGCCGAGGGCTGAGGCGGACTGGAGGCGGATGAGCCGGCCCAGTACGGCGAAGTTCGGCAGCTCGTGCCGGGTGGCCAGGTCCAGGATCTCGGCGCCGATCGCGTCCCGCGCGGCCGCGAGCCCGGGCCGGGTGAAGGACTGGAGGAACACTCCGTTGAGGGCGAACACCAGCAGGGCGGGATCGTCCAGCTCCCTCGCCAGCGCCTCGGCCTCGCGCGCGGCCTGTCCGGCGCGGCTCGGCGCGGTGAGGGCCGGATCGGCGCTGCGGCTCTCGACCGCGATGGTGGCCAGCAGGCGGGCGCGCAGTTCGGCGGGGCCGTCGGTGCCGAGCGCGGCGAGTGTGCGCTCGGCCGCCGCGACGACGGCGCGGGACTGCTCGGGGTCGTCGGCCCGGCTCCAGAGGGCGGGTACGTCGTAGGCGCCGATGACGCGGGCGGTCAGGGCGACGTCTCCGGTGCGCTCCGCCGCCTGGACGGCGGCCAGGCGGTCGCGCCGCGAGTGGGTGAGGGCGTCGCCACCTGCCAGGGCCAGGGTGCGGGCGAGTTCGACGGTGGTGCGCGGGCCGAGTCGTGCGCCGGCGGTCCACACGGTACGTGGGGGCCGGAGCGTCGAGGCTCCGTGGAGAATGTCGGTCTCCAGGCGCCGTAGGTCGGCGCCGGGATCGAGCCCGAGCTGGTTCGCGAGCATCGTGCGGGCGCGGCGGAGGGTGGCCAGGGCGTCCGCCTGACGTCCTGCCCGGTGCAGTGCGCGGGCCAGCAGCCCCCAGGCCGGCTCGCGCCAGGGGTGTTCGGTGACGTGGGCGGCCAGTTCGGCGATCAGCTCGGCTCCCGAACCGGAGTCGAGGAGGAGGCGGGCGCGCAGTTCCATCCCTTCCAGCCTCAGCTCCTCCAGCCGGGTCCGTTCGCGCTCGGCCCATGCGGAGCCGGTCACGTCGGCGTAGGCGGTGCCGCGCCAGGCCGCGAGGGCCGTGTCGAGTTCGGTGAGCGCATCGGGTGTACGCCGGGCGCGGGCCAGGGCGTCCTCGAACCGGTGGGCGTCCACGGCGTCGCGCGGCAGGCGCAGCGCGTAGCCGGGGCCTTCCGTGACCAGGAGGCGTGGCGGGGTGCGCGGTGGCCGGTCGGGTTCGATGGCGCGGCGCAGCGCGGCGACGAACGTACGCAGGGCACCGACGGCGCGCACCGGCGGCTCGGCCCACAGGTCGTCCACGAGGGTGTCGGTGGTGACCATCCGTCCCCCGGCGGCGACAAGCCGGCCGAGTACCTCGCGGTGGCGGGGTCCGCCCAGGTCGACCGGGGTGCCGTCGTCGTGGAGGGCTCGTACGGCACCGAGTACGTCGATTCGCATGCGCCCATCCTCCGTGCTGCGGGTCTGCGGCGTCGAAGCGTACTGATCGGCTGCTGATCGCCGTCGCCCACGCTGATCCCGTTGGTCCTCGGACCAAGGTTTTTGGTGCACCGACCCCAGGAGGGGCCTTTCATGACGCTCACCATTCCCGGTTTCGACCACGTCCGTCTGCCCGGCGCAGGCGGAGTGGAGCTGGCCGCCGCCGTCGGCGGCAGCGGCAGCCCGGTCGTGTTGCTGCACGGCTTTCCGCAGACCCATCTGATGTGGCGGCACGTCGCCGGGCGGCTCGCCGGCGAGCACACGGTGATCTGTCCCGATCTGCGCGGCTACGGCGCCAGCGACAAGCCGGCGGCCACCGGCCCTGAGGTGTACTCCAAGCGCGCCATGGCCGCCGATGTCGTCGCACTGGCGGCGGCGCTCGGCCATGAGCGCTTCGCCTTGGTCGGTCACGACCGAGGCGCCCTGGTCGCCTTCCGGGCGGGACTGGATCATCCCGAGACCCTCACGCACGTGGGCATCCTGGACGTCGTGCCGACGTTGGACATGTGGAACGTCCTGCGCGGTGTCCCGGCGGCGGTGGGCTACCACCTGTTCCTCATGGCGCAGCCGCCGGGGCTGCCGGAGACGATGATCGGCAACAGCGCCGACGTCTTTTTCGGCTCCTTCCTCGACGCCTGGGCCAGGGATCCGGCGGCCGTTCCGGAACCGGTCCGGTCCGCGTACCTGCGGGCGAGCGCGGCGGCCGTGCCGTCGATCGTCGCGGACTTCCGTGCCTCGGCAGGCGTCGACGCCGCACACGACCGAGCGGACCGGGACGCCGGTTCCCAGCTGGCCATGCCCGTGACGGTCGTCCAGCAGGACTGGGGAGCGCGACTGGGTTACGACGCGGCCGCGGTC
>NZ_JAPSIW010000511.1 GCF_031178505.1 Streptomyces sp.
TAGACGTTCGGGGCCAGCGCGCACACCAGTGAGGCGATGGCGAAGACGGCGGCGCCCAGCGCGAAGGCGCGGATGCGGCCGATCAGGTCGGCGAGCGTGCCCCACACCAGGGTGAAGCAGGCGAAGGCGACGTTGAACGCGTTGACGACCCACTGGAGGGAGGCCGATCCGGCGCCGGTGTCGGCGCCGATGTCCGGCAGGGCGACGGCCGTGCCGGAGATGGAGGTGGGGACGACGAACACCGCGAGCAGCACGGCGAACAGGGTCAGGCCCGCGCCGCCCGGTGCTGCCGCGCCGGTCCGGGCGTCCGCGGCGGCGGGGGGAGCGGCGGAGTGTGCGGAGGACACGGGATCGGTGGTCGATGAGGCCACGGGGGGCTCCGGATTCGTTGAGCGGACGTCTCTTCGGGGCGCGGGACCGCGGTGGGCACCACGCGGACCGCCACCCCGGAGGTACGGATTCTGTCGTACCTAACGCTGGCACGGGAGCAAGGTCGGACGCAAGTAGTACCTTTGAGGGGATGCGACGACGCAGCAAGCACATCCCTGTGAGGAGCAGCGGCATGCCGGACAGCGAAGGGCACCCCACCCCTGGGGAAATGGACCTCTTCACCGTGCTCAGGGCCTTGTCGGACCCGTTGCGCTATCACGTGATGGCCACCCTGGTACGCCAGTCCGAGGACACCGAGCGGACGTGCACGTCCTTCGGTCTGCCGGTGTCCAAGTCCACCCGCACGCACCACTTCCGCATCCTGCGGGAGGCCGGCCTGATCCGGCAGGTCGACCGGGGGAACAGCCGCAGCGCGCAACTGCGTCGGCAGGACATCGAGGAGCGGTTCCCCGGCCTGCTGAGGCTCATCGCGGACAATCCGTCACCGCCGGGCCCGGCGGACGTCCTTCCGCGGGAGGCGCTCGGCGTGTGAAACGGTCCGTCCGCGCGTGAACGGGCACACGCGCGGACGGAGTTGCGGTGGCCGTCGCCGGCTCGGGCGCTACCAGCGCACGGGCAGCGCCGTGGGGCGGCGCAGGATCACCCCGCTGTCCCACGGCAAGGTCTCCGCGTCGGCCGCCAGGGCGAGGCCCGGCAACTCCGCCGTGAGGACGGTGAGCAGCTCGGTGATCTCCATCCGGGCCAGGGCCGCGCCCATACAGTGGTGCATTCCGTACCCGAACTGCAGGTGCCGCTTGCCTCCGCGGTCCGGGTCGACGACCAGCGGATCGGGGAAGACCTCCGGGTCCCGGTTGGCCTGGAAGGCGTCCGGATACACGACGTCACCCGCTTCGATGACACCTTGCGAGACCTCCACCCGGCGAGTGGCCAGCCTGGGGAAGGCGGAGATGTTCCCCAGCGGGATCAGCCGGATCAGTTCGTCGAGGATCGGGCCGATGTCCTCGGGGCGATCGACCAGCCGCCGCCACAGCACCGGCCGGCACAGCAGCGTGTACACGATCTTGGCGGCGACGGACAGCACATTCTGATCCGCGCCGAGCACCGAGCCGAGCAGGATGCCCACCAGTTCCGCGTCGCTCAGTGGCGGCTGCGCGGTGCCGCGCGCGGCCACGAACCGGTCGATCAGACCGCCGGGCGTCCGCGGACGGGCTCCGGTGACCAGATCCAGCAGGTACCCGTACAGAGCGGTGAAGTCCTGCACCAGCCCGGGCACGTCTTCGTGCGAGGCGATCTGCACGGTGTGCGCGAGCGGACGGTAGAACGGGATGTCCTCGTCGGGTATGCCGAGGAAGCGCCCATTGACCTCGGCGGGCAGCCGGTCGAGGACCGTCGCGTACAGGTCCGGCCGGTCCTCGGCCCGCAGGCGTGCCACCTTGTCCAGCAAGAGTTCCCGTACGACGGGTCTGAGCCGCTCGACCGCGGACGCGCTGTAGTCGGCGTTCACGAACGCCTTCATCCGCGCGTGGTGGGGCGCGTCCAGGTTGAGCAGCAGCTCCTTCGGCATGATCGTCGGCAGGAAGCTGGGTCCGTCCTCGGTGTTCGTGGCGGTGCGGCCGAACGAGGGGTCGGTGAGAATCCGGTGCACGTCCGCGTAGCGGGTGAGGTGGAGGGCGGTGTGCCCGCTGGGCAGGAGGATCTGCGGCACGCCACCGCGGCTGCGCTCGGCGAGCGGGGTGAAAGCGGGGACCGGATCGAGATGGACGATGCCGTCGATGCCGGTCGCCTCGGGAACGAGGGTGGTCATGTGTACTCCAGAAGGTGGTGAAGGATACGGACGAGGCGCTCCGTCAGGGCATCCGGCACAGACGGATACCGGTGACCGCGCTCAGTTCCAGCAGTGCCTGCCGGGTGTCACGGAAGTGGACCGTGGCCCAGCCCGCGGCTTCGGCGGCGGCGCAGTTCTCCGCCAGGTCATCGACGAGCACGCAGTCGTCCGCCGCTACCCTCCCGGTCCGTCCGGCCAGGGCGTAGATCTCCGGCTGCGGCTTGCGCACGCCGTAGTCGCAGGAGTCGACCACGGCGTCGAACGTCAGGGACTCGACGATCTTCTTCCAGTACGGTCCCCACTCCCGCACGTTGTTGGAGAGGATCCCCACCCGGAAGCCCTCCCGGCGCAGCGACCGCGCCGCAGCGGCCATGTGCTCGTTGGCCGTGACCCCGTCGAACCACTGCCGGCCGAAGCGACTCCAGTCCGCCCGGGACTGGTCGACTCTGGGCCACCTGCGGCGCAACGCGGCCGAGAGCAGCGCGGCCCACTCGGCCTCGGGCATCGTGCCGAGCTCGATGGGTTCAAGGACGGGGACTCCCAACTCCCGCCCGACTTCCGCCATCGCGTCCTGCATCTGCTCCGGAGTGATACCGGTCTTCTTCTCGAACGACCGGAACAGTTCGTCCAGCGGCGGGGAGAGCACTCCACCGAAGTCGAACCAGACCATCATGGTGGGGAGGTGGCCGGCCGCGGCCCCGGAAGCCGCCGTCACGCCGACACCAACTCGGTCCCGGCGGCGGGGGCAGCGAAGCAGGCGGCCCGCTCCAGGCCGAACCGCGCCGTGGCGATCGTGTGCTCCTCCTGCACCATGTCCATGGTGACGAGGACGCCGTCGTCACCGACCGCCCCGACCCGCGCCTTGCAGTCGGTCGGCAGTTCGAACTCCCCGACCCGTTGGAACTCCGTGGCCATCGACGTCACGACCAGTCCTCGCGGGGCAAGGCCGTGCACCTCGCTCGCGGCGTAGAGCGCGGTCTGGCGGAACGCCTCGAACATGAGGGCTCCCGATATGTGGTCCAGCGGGTGATCGAAAAGGCCGGGGTGATCCCGGTCGACCACCACGTGCCCGGTCACCTGGTCACCCTCGGTCTCGGCGCCGGCGAGCACGACGTTGTGCGCCGAACCCCGGCCGACCAGGTACGTCGGCAGACGCAACCCGGTGAGATGGGCACGGGGCGTCAGGTCGAGTGACGCCCGCGCCCGTTCCCGCAGGGCTTGCCAGGTCCGCCGCGTCATCCACCGCCACTCCAGGCTCCCGCGCGCGAACTCGACGCCGTCGACTGAGACGGAAGCGCGGAACACCGCCCCGCTGGCCCGACCGCCGCGCTGCTTCACCTGCTCCGGCTGGAAGTCGACCGCGACGTGCGTGGGCCGCGGGCCGATGCGCAGCGGACGCGTGTCCAGCAGGTCCAGCGTGGCCCCGTCGAAGACCATGCTCGACTCCTGTGGCGCGTCGAGGAGGCAGTGCGAGACGAGGATGCCGCACTGCCGCAGCACCTCCATGACCACCAGAGGGTCGTACAGTGCGGGATTGCTGGTGTGATCGTTGTAGTAGCTGTGAGTACGCGGCAGTTGAGCGGCGACCGACAGTCCCTCCCCCTGACGCTGATAGTCAGTCAGAAACACCTCCGCAAGCGCTTCTCTGTGCACGAGAGCGCGCGGAACTGTACTTGAGTAACCGAGCGTCGTGGCTGCCATGACAGCCCCCCCTTTTTCAGTCAGAGCTAGGTACGACGGCGACCATACCTACGCCCGTAGACCGCAGCCAGCGACTTCTCGACGTCCACAAGAATCGATCGTGCGCATCCCTCTCGCACACCATGGCGAAACACCAGGCCAGGGCGCACCTTCACCCTGTGAATACACTGTGAATGTGCAACAGGTCACACAGTGCACACGCACAGTGGTCGTAACCGGTGCCACATCCGGCGTTCACATTCGGCCTCCCGCATGCCGCATTGACCAGCTGAACGACTCCGCGGACGGCCGAACACAGCGCTGCGGGCCCGGCGAGCCGCTGGTCCCAGCCGGTGGAGCGACTACTCCGGTCCACCACGCCACCTGGGGCGACTGCGGTGACGCCTCGACCTCGTCCACCCCGCGCCGCGGGGCCGTCGGCGCCGGCAGGCGGACACCCGCTCGACGTAGACGCCGAGGCCGTCGGCCTCGACTGCGTGAGGGCGGAGTCGCCGTAGGGCAGGTGTGCGACGAGAGCGGGGCGGCGACCGCGCACGGTGTGCCGCGGAGCGAGGTCTTCACGTCGCGTCGGAGAGGGGTCAGGGTCAGGCGCCAGGCGGAGGCACGCCACCCCGCCACGCTCCCGCTCACCGGCGCCGCCTCCCGGAATTTCGTGATCGCGCCCCCGTGCCTCAGTGACCGCTCACGTATCGTGACGCCCATGCAGTCCTACACGATCGGTCAGGCGGCGCGGCTGCTCGGCGTCAGTCCCGACACCGCGCGCCGCTGGGCGGACGCGGGCCGGGTGGCCACGCACCGGGACGAGACCGGGCGGCGGCTCGTCGACGGCCGGGACCTGGCCGCCTTCTCCGTCGAGCTGGCCAAGGCCGGCGGCGCCGAGGAGGACGCCTCGTACACCTCCGCGCGCAACGCCTTCCCCGGCATCGTCACCGCCGTGAAGCTCGGCGACGTCGCCGCGCAGGTGGAGATCCAGGCGGGTCCGCACCGGCTGGTGTCCCTGCTGACCCGCGAGGCCGTGGAGGAGCTGGGCCTGGAGGTCGGCGTGGAGGCGACCGCCCGGGTGAAGTCGACCAACGTCCACATCGACCGGGCGTGAGCGCAGGGCGCTTGCGTCGGCGCATCTGCCAACTCCACAAGGCAATGGAGCACGCTGATGCGAGCTGACAGGGGACTTACGGCTCGCGCCTGCGGCATTATCATCGGGACATCCTGCTGTCGCGACCTGGGAGTGGACCTGTGATGACCCGTACCCGTACCCGATCCCTGCGGACGGCCGGAGCGGGCGTCGTCGCGCTGCTCGTCCTGAGCGCCTGTTCGTCGTCGTCCGACGAC
>NZ_JAPSIW010000512.1 GCF_031178505.1 Streptomyces sp.
TTCCAGGCGTCCTCGAACACCTCGTGCGCGTGGAACGGCATCCCCGCGTCCAGCAGCCGCTGCGCCTCCCGCACCGTCTCCGCCGGCCCCCGCACCACCCCCTCGGGCTGCCGCGGCACCCCCTCCACCCCGTACGGCAGAGGCCGCCCGAGCCCGTCCCGCGGCCGCGCGTTCCGCGCCCGTCCCTCCGCGTCCCGATCCCTGCCGTGCTCCCTCGGTGTCCCGTTCATCCCCCCATTCTCCCCACCAGCCCCTCCACCACCGACGCGGTGACAGCCCGTGCGTCACCGCACCCCCCGGAGTGAGGTAATGTTCTCTTGCACGCCGCGCCGGGGAAACCCGGCGAAGACGGGCATCGGGACGTGGCGCAGCTTGGTAGCGCACTTGACTGGGGGTCAAGGGGTCGCAGGTTCAAATCCTGTCGTCCCGACTTTGCTTTTAGCAGGTCGGAGGCCGTTCTCTCATCGATGAGAGGGCGGCCTTTCGCGCGTCCCGGGCCGTGGTGGTCGGATCATTGCGGACGAAGTCGCGGTAGCGGGCCGTCTTCGTCGGCTTCGGCACCAGCGCTTTCGCCGCCAGCCACACCCCAGATAGGCGGCGACGGTCTGGTTCGGTCCGCGTCGGACCCGCCGGCCTCACGCTGGAGGAACCGCCGCAGGCCTCTTCGGCCGAGTCATGGCTGGTGAAGCCGCCCCGGCGCACCGTCGTCCGACGGTGGCCCGGGGCGGGGGCATCGACGGCGAAGCCCCTGGGGTACAGGGGCCCGTTCGGGTAGCGCATGACCCTGGCCCGTCGCCACGCCCGCTCATGCGGCCTGCGGCTGCGCTCTCGGGACCACAGGCCGAGGGCGAGCAGGCTGGTGAGCGGGTCGAGCAGCCGGCGCAGTAGGCAATTCTTCACTGCTCGTCCGGGCAACCGGGGCTGAGACCGCGAATGCCCGCGTAGCACGGCTTCTGATCCCGGTTCCTGCCCCCGGCACCGGCTCCGACGCCGCTTCTGTTCGACTACCGCCCACGCGACGTCGGAAATATGGCGGCCCTCCCCGGACCAACGACCGACCGTGAGCGCCGCAACCACCGTTGAGCGGATCCGTCGCGGACGCCGAGGGTCATGTATCCCGGAGGCCGCCGGGTGGGGCTGGCCGACTCTCGGAGGGCTCGGGCGGGGTCCCGGCGGGCGGACCCGGCGAGGGATCGCCCGCCGCGAGGTGCTCCAGGACCTCCGCCAGTTCCTCGCAGGCGTGGCGCACCGAACGGCGGGTCGCACGCTGCTCGGTGACGACGGAGGCGAGGAGCAGGGCGGTCAGGGCGGCGGAACCGTTGAACGTCTGGAGTTTCACCATGATCTCGACGTCCGACAGGCGGAAGAACGAGCCCTGGTCGGAGGTCGCCACGAAGGTGGCGAATACGGATGCGAAGAGCGCGCACAGCACGCTTCCGGCGAGCTGGAAGCGGAGCGCTGCCCAGACCAGCAGGGGAAAGACGAGGAAGAGCAAGCCTATCGGACTGAGCACGGCCAGGGGGACGAGAACCAGGGTCGTCAGCCCCAGAAAGGCCGCCTCCTTCCAGCGCCGTACCCGGAACCGTCCGGCCGGCCCCATGAGTACGAGCAGGAGCGGAGCGACGAGCAGAACCCCCATCGTGTCGCCCGCCCACCAGGCCAGCCACACGGCCCAGAACTCGCTCCTGCCCAGGGAGCCTGTCACCACCTGTAGCCCGACCCCTGCGGTCGCGCTGATCAGCATGGCGCTGAAGCCCCCAAGGAAGATCAGTGACAGTCCGTCCCGCAGCCGCGCCATGTCAAGCCGGAAGCCGACCCGTCTCAGCAGCAGGAAGGCGCAGAGCGGCGCGACGGTGTTGCTCACCACGGTGACCGCCGTGGTGGGCCCAGGGGTGGTGAGGGAGGCGATCACGAGGAAGGAGCCGAGGGCGATCCCGGGCCAGACCCGCGCGCCGAACAGCAGCAGGGCGGCGACGGCGACGCCGGTGGGCGGCCAGATGGGGGTGGCCACCACGCCTTCGACGACGAGACGGCCCAGCAGGCCGAGTCGTCCGGCCGAGTAGTAGCAGACCGCCACGGCCAGCGAAATCAGCGCCGCCTCGGTAATGGGCCGGAATTGCCGCATAACGAACACGCCAGCCATAAGACACCGGCCGGGCCGCCAGGACCGGGCAAGGACCCCTGCGTGTCGGGCGCCGCCGTAGGGCACGAGTCAGGACCGGCTGGTGGAGTCAGGGGACCGGCCGGAGGTCTGGCCCGAACCGGGGCGGGCCGTCCCGGGGCGAGCCCCCTTCACCCCTCGACCGTCGACAGGGCGGGACCGCCGTCATGGCCGACGACCAGGACGGCTGCGTCGTCCTCATGCCCCACCGTGGCCGCCAGCTTCATGACGGCGGTGGCGAGCGCGTCGACGTCCAGACCGGCGACGGCGGTGAGCCCGGCGAGCCTCGTCACCCGGTCCAGACCCTCGTCGACGTGGAGCGAGGGCCCCTCCACCACCCCGTCGGTCAGGAGGACGAAGACACCGTCGGCGGTGAGCCGGTGCCACGTGGCCGGGTAGTCGACGCCGCGGAGCACACCGAGCGGAGGCCCGCCCTCGCTGTCGTCGATGCCGGAGCGGCCGTCGCTGGTGGCCCAGATGTGGGGAATGTGACCGGCCCGGGCGCACTCCAGGGTGCCGGCAGCGGGGTCGAGCCGTAGGAAGGTGCAGGTGGCGAAGAGGTCGGCGCCCAGAGAGACCAGCAGGTCGTTGGTGCGACCGAGCAGCTCTCCCGGGTCTCCGCTGACGGAGGCCAGCGCGCGCAGTGCCACGCGGACCTGTCCCATGAAGGCGGCAGCCTCGATGTTGTGCCCCTGGACGTCACCGATGGACATGCCGATCCGTCCGCCCGGCAGGGCGAAGGCGTCGTACCAATCACCGCCGACGTTGAGCCCGTGGTTGGCGGGCTCATAGCGGACGGCCAGCCGGGCGCCCGGAAAACTGGGCAGGTCCGAGGGCAGCATGCCGCGCTGCAGGGCCACGGCGAGCTCGACACGGGAACGTTGGGTCTCGGCCAACTCCCGAGCCTTGGCCGTCAGCGACCCGAGCCGGACCAGAAGATCCTCGCTGTTGTCGGCCGGCCGTCTGCGGAACATCGATCACTCCGACGTCACGACAATCCTCGTGTCACTCCGTCCCGTCTCCAGCACGCGGGACCCGAGGGGACCACCTCGGTGCGAACAGGTCCTTCCCCACTCTGCCCGGAGGGCCCGACGCCCGCATCTCATCGACCCCGCATCCGGGCCCGAAGGCGCCACCAGGAGATCGGGGCCCGGTTCCGGGCGCCCCCCTTGCGGCGACGTCCGAAGGCGCCGCTGACGACGGTGTGGACCGAGAAGTCCTGATCCTCCAGCCGGCGCCAGGACCAGATGGCTCGCCGACTCCACTCGTACCACGCTCGCCGGAAGGCCTTCTCCGCCTCTACTCCCAACCCGGCGAAGCCGGGATCGTCGGAGAACTTCGGCTCGGGCAGGACACGCACGGCAGCCGCCTCCAGCAGGCGGACCGGCTTCGTCCTCGGTCTCCCGGTCGAGCCAGATGGTGAGCGAGTCCACCTCGCTCACAGCGGCGCCGAGGAGGAGGATGGGGCTGTCGGTGGGCAGCGGCCACCGACAGCTCGCGCAGAGCCGCTCCACGGCTTCGCCGAACGGGACGTCGATCTGGTTCACCGAGGCCGCTGACCGCAGCGTGCGGCACTCGGGGCTTCCGTGGAGCTCGCCCTTGCCTGTTGCCGAGACGTGGCAGGCAAGGAGTATGTCCCGGGTTGGTCCCAGGGGAACCTCAGGCGTGAAGAGGGAACCGAGCATGACGTGACGAAGCCCGTCGTGAGTCGAGGACATGTCGGGGGGCCATGCGCAGGCACTGACAGTCCGCCGGTCGATCCGCGCCGGTCGCAGCCGGCCGGTCAGCCACGTCGGGGTGATCCCCAGGACGTACCGGCGGCGAGAGGCGCTGGTGGCCGTGATCGCTGACCTGCGTTTCTTCTGCTGTCTCCGATCGGCGCCAGGGCCGTTCGGTGTCACGGTCATGGCGGTTCCTCGCGGGCCCGTACTGGCGCGGCCACCCGCCGCGGATCGCCTTGACGGCGCTGTGGGGCTTTGCACTCCCGCTCAGCGCGTGGTCCCTGCGCTCGCGGCGGGGTGTGTACGGTCTCGTCGAGCTGAGTAGCCGATCTCGGACAGCGGATGACCCCGGTCAGGGGACGGCCGGGGTCATCTGTCGGTTCAGCCGCGGCGGGCACAACCGGGACGGCAGCTGTAGGCGGCTGTTTCCCCCGACTGGCCGTCGGAACCAGCGCGGCCGAGTTGCGCCGCAGCCCTCGCGCTGCCAGGTGTCGCGGCGCGCCGGGCCGGGGACCGAGGGATACGGATGTCTCGGCGGTGATGGTCAGCAGCGTCCGCCTTTCAGGCGGAGTGGAGGGCGAGGGTGGGTGAGAGGCGCGAGGCGCGGACGGCCGGGTAGAGGCCGGCGACGGTGCCGATGACGAGGGTGGCGCCGAAGCCTCCGGTGACGGCCCACAGGGGGATGACCCAGGGGATGTCGTTGGTGAGTGCGTACACGGCGGTGGCGGCGGCGCCCAGGGCGATGCCGGCGGTGCCGCCGAGGCCGGACAGCAGGAGGGATTCGGTGACGAACTGGCCTCTGATCTGGCCGCGGGTGGCGCCGGTGGAGCGGCGCAGGCCGATCTCGAAGCGGCGCTCAAGGACGGAGATGATCATGGTGTTGGCGACACCGACTCCGCCGACGAGGAGGGCGACGCCTCCCAGGCCGAGGAGCAGGCTGCTGAAGGCGCCTTCCGTGGCAGCTTTGGCCTTGAGGTTGGCCGAGGGATCGCTGACCTGGACGTTGCGGGGTGTCTGGGGGTCGACGGCCCGGGGGATGAGGGCGCGTACGGCGGTGACGGCTTGGTCGGCGGAGCGTTCGTAGACGGTGGTGGGGTGGCCGTCGAAGCCGAGCCGGCTGGTGGCGGTGTCCCAGCCGAGGAGGGCGGATCGGGCGATCTCGGGTGCCAGGGGCAGTTCGTCGAGGATGCCGATCACCGTGTGGTACTGGCCGGCGATGTAGACCTGCTGGCCGGGGCTGGTGATGCCCAGGCGCTGGGCGGCGACGTCGCCGAGGACGACGGCCGGGTACTTGCCGGTCGCGGCGTTCAGCCAGGTGCCGCTGTGCACGCTGCCGCGCAGGGTGCGCAGCA
>NZ_JAPSIW010000513.1 GCF_031178505.1 Streptomyces sp.
TTGACCTCGGACGCACCGCTGTCCAGGGCCAGGGCGACACTCGCCCGCACCAGCGCGTCCCGCTGCAACCGGTGGGTCAGCAGATACGCCTGGTCGACCAGCTCCTGGATCTTGACGTCCTGCGGGATGAGCGGCACGTCGAGCATCTGGGCCTCCAGCACACCGAGGGCCAGCTCCTCCTTGGAGGCGAAGTGGAAGTACAGGGCACCCTTGGTCACCCCGGCACGGGTCAGGATCTCCCCGATGGTCGTCCGCTCGTAACCGCGCTCGGCGAAGACGGACGCGGCCGACTCGAGGAGCAACCGCCGCGTTCGGATTGCACGCGCTTGCTGCGCCAAGGCGCCTCCTGCTGTCTCGCTGTCTGTGCTCAACGTGTGACGTGAAGCATTGAAAAGAAAACCGTGCTCTACGTAATCTACGTCGGGCGGTGTCACCGCCCGGGGGCGCGGGGACGCGAGGGGAATCCATGGATCAGAACCACCGAGGAACGACATCGACCGTCCCCGGGGAGTTCGTCCACCGAACGGATCCCGAGGACATCCTCCCGACGAGCTGGACCCAGCTCAGGGAGAACCGTTTCACCGTGACCGCGCACTGGCCCGCGTCCCATCCTTTCTTCTCTCCGGTCGCGGGAGACCGGCACGACCCCGTCCTGGTGGCCGAGACGATACGACAGGCCACCATGCTCGTGGCTCATGCCGAACTCGGGGTACCCGTGGACGATCAGTTCGTCATGTGGGGCCTCTCGTACTCCGCCGATCCCGAGGTCCTCGCCGTCGACGGGCTCTCCTCCGAGATCACCGTCGACCTCGTCTGCTCCGACCTCACCAGCCGCGGCAACAGCCTGCGCAACCTGCGCAGCACCCTGGTCCTCACCCGTGACGGCCGGCTGCTCGCCACCGGCAGCGCGCTCGCCCGCTGCACCTCCGCCCTCGCCTACCGCAGGATCCGCGGACGGCGCATGGCCGCGCTCGGCCGCCCCGTCCCGCTCATCCCCGGCGTCGAACCGCACCTGGTCGGCCGCGCGCACTCGCGGGACGTGACCCTCGCCCCCGGTCCCGCCCCCCACCAGTGGCAGCTGCGCGTGAACACCGCCCACACCACCCTCTTCCGGCGGCCCAACGACCACGTGCCGGGCATGGTGCTCCTCGAAGCCGCACGCCAGGCGGCCGCCCTCACCGTCGGCGGCGGCAGCGCCTACCTGCCCACCGTCATGAACGTCTCCTTCGCCCGCTACGCCGAACTCGACAGCCCCTGCTGGATCGAGGCCGAGACCGTTCCCACCCGGGACGACTCGGTGACCACCGTCAAGGTCACCGGCCACCAGGACGGCCGGCCCGTCTTCCACTGCGACCTCACCTCCCCGTCGCGCGGCCTGGCCGTCGCCGGCCTCGGCCTGGGCCTCGACCGCCGGCTGGCCGGCTGAACGAGATGGACGCGACCGTGGCACCCCGCCTCCTCCTCACCGGCGCGACCGGCTTCATCGGCAGCCGGGTCCTGGCCGCCACCGCCGGACGCGACGACCTCGCGCACGTACGCCTGCTCACCCGCCGCCCCGTCGACCCACCGGCCCGCACGGCGGACGGAGCCGGTTCCGGCCCCGGGTACGAGACCGTCCCCGGCGACCTGACCGACCCCGACTCCCTGCGCCGGGCCTGCGAGGGCGTCGACGTCCTCGTGCACTGCGCCGCGGCCGTCGGCGGCGACGAGGAGCTGCTCCGAACCGTCAACGACGAGGGGACCCGTGCCCTGGTCCGGGCGGCCGTACGGGCCGGGGTCACCCGGATCGTCGCCCTGAGCACCGCCTCCGTCCACGGCCGGGGGCCCTTCCGCGCCGCCGCCCCCGGCACCCTGCCGCTCGCGCCGGGCTCCGCGACCAGCCGCACCCGCGCGGCGGCGGAAGGGCACGTGCTCGACGCCGGGGGCACCGTCCTGCGGCCCCATCTCGTGTACGGCACGGGCGACCGCCAGGTGATGCCGGGCCTCGTCCGGCTCCTGGACGCGCTGCCCGGACCCCTCGCGGCCGGCGACACGCTGCATTCCATGATCGACGCGGACACGCTGGGGCGCGTCCTCCTCGGCGCGGCGCTCGCGCCCGGCACCGAACCCGGTCCCTACCACGTCGACCATCCCCGGCCCGTGCCGGTGACCGAGCTGCTCGGCGCGGCCGAACGGCTGCTCGCCCACCGCAGGAGCCGGCCCCGGGGCACCACCGTGGATCTCGAAACGGCCCGCGTGCTGCTCGCCGACGTCCCCTTCGCCGCGCACCACCTCGCCATGCTCGCGACCGACCACTGGTTCGCCGACGACCGTCCCTGGACGGAGCTCGGCTGCGACCCCGGCCCCGGCTTCACCGCCGGGTTCGCACGGCACGAGGCCTGGTACCGGGAATCCTTCGGCGGCGTCTGAGAGACGGGCGGTCAGAGCCAGCCGTTGCGGCGGAACCCCCGGTGGATCAGGAAACAGCCGACGGCGATGACGGCCAGGACCAGCGGGTAGCCGTAGGTCCAGCGCAGCTCGGGCATGTGGTCGAAGTTCATGCCGTACACGCCGCAGACCATGGTGGGGACGGCGACGATCGCCGCCCACGCGGTGATCTTGCGCATGTCCTCGTTCTGCGCGACGGTCACCTGCGCCAGGTGGGCCTGGAGTATCGAGTCGAGCAGGGAGTCGTAGGAGGCGATCTGCTCGGTGACCCGGGAGAGGTGGTCGGCCACGTCCCGGAAGTACGCGCGGATGTCCGGGTCCACCAGCGGTATCGGCCGCGTCGCCAGCTGCTGGAGTGGTCGGCCCAGCGGGGCCACCGCCCGCCGCAGTTCGAGCAGTTCGCGCTTGAGCTGGTAGATGCGCCCGGCGTCCCGCCGGTCCGTCTGTTCGCCGAAGACCGCGTTCTCGATGGCGTCGAGGTCGTCCTGCACGGCGTCGGCCACGGCGAGGTAGTCGTCCACCACATGGTCCGCCACCGCGTGCAGGACGGCGGACGGCCCCTTGGCCAGCTGCGCGGGCAGAGCCTCCAGGGCCTCCCGCAGCGGCCCGAGCGAGCCGTGCCCGCCGTGTCGGATGGTGATCACGAAATCGGGGCCGACGAAGGCCATCAGCTCGCCGGTGTCGACCACCTCGCTGGTGGCGGTCAGCTCCTCGTGGTCGACGTACCGGACCGTCTTGAAGACGGCGAACAGGACGCCGTCGTACTCCTCCACCTTGGGCCGCTGATGGGCGTGGACCGCGTCCTCCACCGCCAGCGGGTGCAGGCCGAACAGCTCGGCCAGGCCGGTCAGCTCCTTCTCCTCCGGCTCGTGCAGGCCGATCCACACGAAGCCCTCGCCCGTCCTGCGGACCTGCCGCAGGGCCTCCTCGACGGAGCCGCGGCCGGAGCGCCGTACGCCGTCCAGGTAGACCACGCAGTTGACGACCGAGCTGCCGAGCGGGGAGCGCGCGGGGTGGCTGAGGTCGACCGTCCGCCGGTAGGACCGGCGGACGGCGCTGCGCAGACGCTGGATCATCGACACGGGGACACTCCTTCGGCAGAACGACGGTCAGTCTGCCACCGTCCGCGCCCCCGGTGTACGGGGCGGGAGCCGTGCACCGGGGGCGCGGAGCGAAGGAGCGGGCGACGCCGCCGGGCCGTCAGGTCACAGGACGACCGGCTTGCCGCCCAGCGTCACCGCCAGCCGGCCGTCGGACGTGTAGGACCAGGCCAGGGCCCCGGTGAAGGAGGAGCAGCGGGAGCCGTTCGTACCGTTCCAGAACTGGTTCGAGGCGTCGGCGTCCCCGACGGTCCGGTCGTTGGTGCCGCTGCCGCTCCGGCAGGAGGTGTTGCCGCGGAAGACGGACGTGCCGGCGTCGAACTGGAAGTTGCGCTGGGCGTTGTCGACGGCGAGGTTCCGGGAGACGGCCATCGAGCCCGGGTTGCTGTTGTAGGTGAAGCCGTGCTTGCCGTTGCGGAAGGCGATGCTGCGGCGTACGACGTGGTCCACGGCGATGCCCTCGCCGCCGAGCTTGTAGCCGTTGCGGTCGCCGTTGGCGTTCTGGGTGCCGTCGGAGAGCGTGCCGTTGTCGTGGGCGAGGGAGTCCTCGATCGTCACGGTGCCGATGGGGCCGGTGTCGGTCTTGGTGTAGAGGTCCCAGCCGTCGTCGATGTTGTGGTGGGCCACGGTGTGGCGGAAGACGTTGCCCGGGCCGACGGTGAGCTTGGCGGCGAAGCCGTCCGCGTTCTCGCCCGCGGCGTCGGCGTTGTCGTGGGACTCGGCGCTCAGGATCAGGTTGTTCGACGGCCACTGGTCGCGGGGGGTGGTGGAGGCGATCCGGGAGAGCTGGAGGCCGGAGTCGCGGTTGAAGCGGGTGACCGTGCGCTCGATGACGTTGTTGCTGCCCCCGACGAAGATGCCGTTGTCCCCGGCCCGTTCGACGACGATGCCGTGGATGTGCCAGTAGGAGCCGTTGACGGCGAGGCCGCGGTTCGCGGAACCCTCGCTCATCGCCGAGAAGTTCAGCACGGGTGTCTCGCCCGGGTAGGCGGCGAGCTTCGTCCGGGCGGCGGCCGTGCCGTTGTTGCCCGGCGGGATGGTGATCGTCTGCGCGTGGCGGTACGTGCCGCCGCGCAGGTGGATCGTGCCGCCGGGGGTGACCCGGGAGATCGCGGAGGGCAGCGTCGTCGGGTCCGCGAGGGTTCCGGCCGCGCCGGCGGTGCCGTTCGGGGCGACGTACAGCGCCGAGGCGGAGGGCGGCGGTGTGGTGGTGCCGGACACCTCGGCGTCCAGGTGGTCCACGTTGGGCAGGCCGGCCGCGGCGGTGGGGCTGAGGCGCACGGTGTGGGATCCCGCGGCGACCGGAACGGTCAGGGTCTTGGTCGTCCAGGCGTCCCAGGTGCCGGTGCTCTCGAAGGTGACCGACGCGGCCGTCGCGCCGTTGACGAGGACGTTCGCGGGGCGCGCCGCGGTGGTGCCGTTGGCGAAGCGGACGTGGAGGGTCGCCGTGCCGGCGGCGGGCGCGGTCACGGTGAACTGGACGGAGGCGCCGACCGCGTTGGTGCCGTTGCAGAAACCGCTGCCGGTGTAGCCGGCCCAGTCGGACTCGATGGTGCCGGTGCAGACCGCGGGGGAGGCCTCGGCCTCGTAGCGGGTGGTCGCGGCCTGCGCCGTGGTGCCGGACAGCGCCACGAGCGTGCCGGCCAGCAGGCTCACGCTCGCGGTGACGGATCGGGTGCGCATCGATGGGCTCCTGGGTGTGGGGG
>NZ_JAPSIW010000514.1 GCF_031178505.1 Streptomyces sp.
CGAGGCCCCGGCGGGTGGCCGCGACGATCACCCGGTCGCCGGGGACGAGGACCCGCTCGGGGGCCAGGCGCCATGCCCGGTTCCGGTCGGGCGGCGCGTCGACGGGGGTGCCGGCGGCGCGTTCCATCGCGATGACCCGCCAGGAACCGGGACGGAAGGCGTCGGCCACCTCGCGGTTCTCCAGGAGCGGGTGGGCCGCGACGTCCACGGCCGCGAAGAGGAGGACCCTGCGCTCGACGGGGAGCGCGCCCAGGATCCGGCGGCCCATCATGGCGCCGGCGAAGGCGGGGGCGGCCAGGTGGGAGACGCTGCGGCTGCGGGTGAGGGCGCCGGGGTGGGCGGTGCGCAGGGTGCGGTAGACGGCGGTCGCGAAGTCGTCGTCGTACAGGCGGAGCACGACCCGCAGGTCGGGGGCGAGGGCGCGGGCGGAGAGCGCGGCCTCCAGATTGGTGATGTCGACGCTGGTGAGGGCGAGGAGGGCGTGGGCCCGGGGGATGCGCGCGGCCTCCAGGACGCCTTCCTCGGTGACGTCGCCGATGACGGTGGGGACCCGGAGCCGGCGCGCGACGGCGATGCCACGTGCCTCCGGGTCGGACTCGACGCACACGACGGGGATGCCGAGGCGCCGGAGCCGGGCGAGGACGCGGGTGCCGACCTTGCCGAGGCCGAGGAGGACGACATGGCCGGACAGACCGCGCGGCGGGCGGCGCAGCGCGGTCGCGGTACGGAAGGTGCCGAGGCCCTCGACGACGGCGGCGACGATCACGGGCAGCAGGAGCAGCCCCACGAAGCCCGCCAGGATCTGGAGGACCTGACGGCTGGTCGCCTCGCCGACGGCCGGCTCGCCGATGGCGAAGATGTCGAGCAGGGTCAGGTAGGCGGCGTGCAGCGGGTGGTCCCCGGTGGCCACGGTGAGGGCGAGCGCGAGGGCGAGGACGGCGCCGGCGGCGCCCGCCAGGGACCAGCGCAGGCGGCGGGAGAAGAGGGAGGCGACGGGCAGCGCCGCGCCCGCGAGCCGCCCGGGGCCCGCGGTGCCGCCCGCCGGGGTGACCGCTTCGAGGGTGACGGTGACGCGGCCGGTGGACTCGGCGACGGTGCGGTCGTCGGGCAGGAGGCGGGGGCCCTCGTCGCCGCTGCGTTCGGAACCCTCCCAGCCGGCCGGGTCGCGGGCCGTGGCCGAGAGCAGGGCGAGGGTGCACAGACCCCGGTCGGGGGCCGTGCCGTCGGTGGACGGTGTCCGTTCGACCGCGTGCAGGAGCAGGCCGCCCGCCTGCACCACCTTGCTCGTGCCGGCGACGGCCGCCGCGGCGAGGGCCGGGGCGGCCGTGTCGACGTCGGAGAGCACGGTGGTCGCGGCGTCGAGCTTCTCGGGGTCGAGACCCGGTTCGGCGACGGCGGCGGCCTGGTCGAGGAGGGTTTCGAGGTGCTGGCCGAGTTTGCGGTTGTAGAGCCGGATGACCAGCCGCAGGCGGGGGTTGAGACGGCGGGCGACGAGCGCGGCCCGGATGTTCGTCTCGTCGTCCTCGTGCACGAGGGCGAGGGCGGCGGCGCGCTCCGCCCCCGCGTCCGTCAGGGCCCGGTCGTCGGCCTCGGCGCTCTCGACGACCGTCAGGCTGCCCTCGGCGCCGAGTCCGCTGCCGTGCTCCGGGCCCGCGGGCCCGGTGGCGTCACCTCCGGGGACGGTGGTGGTGCGGGTGACGGCGGCGGTGACCCGGCCGAAGAGGGACAGCGCGCGGCCGGGGCGGGCGGCGGGCGCGCTGGGCGCGTCGGGCCGCGCCGGTACGAGGAGGGTGACGCGCTCCCCGTACACCTCGTGCAGTTCGCGCGCGAGGCGGTGGGCGAGGGCGTCGTCCCCGCAGACGATCATGTGCCCGCCGGGGGCGGAGCGGGACGGCCGGTCGGCGCGCTGGGCGGGCGGGGCCGCCGGGCGCGCGCCGGGGGCACGCGCGGGGTGCGGTACGGAGCGGGCGGCCGGGCCACCGGGGGCCGCGCCGGGCGCCGGGACCGGAACGTCATTGCCGTGGTGCGGGGGTGAGGACACGTCACCAGGATGCCCCGGGGCACCGACAACGGTCCGCGCGGGCCGGTGGGCGGCGGCTCCACCCGCTCGGGCCAGCGACGCGCCGCCCGGCGGAAGCACCCGCTACGCCGGTCGGCGCACTCCGTTCTGCGGGCTCCGCGCCCGCTTCCTACGGTGACTGAATGATCGTCACGTCAGCTGTTCGTCATGCCGCCGCGGGGACCGCGGCGCTGCTGTTCGTGCTGCCCGGTCCGGCGGCCGCCGCTCCGGCCGCTCCGGCCGCCGCCCGTCCCCCGGTGGCCCTGACCGCCGCGTTCGCGTCCCCCGCTCCCGCGGCGGCGCCCGCCGAGCCGACCCCGCCGGCACGGGGGGCCGGCGTGGATCCGGCCCGGCTGCACCGGCAGGGCACGCAGGTGCAGCCGCTGCCCGGGGCGCCGGCGGTGCCGTGGGTCTCCGCCCTGGCGTGGGTGGTGGCCGACGCCTCGACCGGTGAGGTGCTGGGCGCCCGGGACGCGCACCGGCGGCTGCCGCCGGCCAGCACCCTCAAGGCGCTGTTCGCGCTGACGGCGCTGCCCCGCCACGATCCCGGGGAGCGGCACACGGTGGCCGACAGCGAACTGACCGGCATCGGGGCCGGCAGCAGCCTGGTGGGGGTCAAGGAGGGGTACACGTACCGGGTGTCGGACCTGTGGAACGGGGTCTTCCTCAGCTCGGGGAACGACGCGGTGCGCGTGCTGGCGGCGATGAACGGCGGCTGGGAGGAGATGGCCCGCCAGATGCAGGAGAAGGCGCGGGCGCTCGGGGCGGTCGACACGCGGGTGGTGTCGCCGGACGGGTACGACGCGCCGGGCCAGGTCTCCTCCGCCTTCGACCTGGCCGTCTTCGGGCGGGCCGGTCTGCAGGACCCGCAGTTCACCCGGTACTGCTCCACCGCGTACGCCGACTTCCCGGCCGGCTCCTGGTCGTACGGCATCGCCAACACCAACCGGCTGCTCACGGGTGCCGACGGGGTGGCCCGCTACCCGGGTCTGATCGGCGTCAAGAACGGCTACACGAGCAACGCGGGCAACACGCTGATCGCGGCGGCGCGACGGGGCGACCGGACGCTGGTCGTGTCGGTGATGAACCCCCGTTCGGGCGGGGGCCTCGCCGTGTACGAGGAGGCCAGGTCGCTCCTGGACTGGGGCTTCGCGGCGGCGGGCCGGGTGCGGCCGGTCGGTTCGCTGCTGCCGCGCCGGGCGGAGCCGGCGGCGCCGGACGCCGGCACCCGCCCGGTGTCGGTCCCTCGGAACGGCGCGGCGGGCGAGCGGACCGCCCCGCGCGAGGCGCCCGCGGACACCCGCGGTGTCCCCGGCGCGGCCGCCGCCGGGCGGACGGACACGGGCCAGGACGCGCCGCCCCCGTCCGCCTCCGCGGCCTTCCCGCTCACCCTCCTGGGGACCGCGTGCGCCGCGGCCCTCGCCCTCTGGGCCCTGCGGCGCCGCACCGCGTCACGGCGGGACTGACGGGACGGCCGGGCGTGCCCGCCGGGGCGCCGGAGCCCCCGTGGGTAGGCGGGGGCCGGCCGGGACGCCCGGCCGGACCCGGGACTCCGGGGGCGGCGCACGCCCGCACCGGGTCAGGCCCCCGGGAGGCCCTCCAGGGGCTTCCAGGGGCCCGGCTCCTTGTGGGCGACGTAGCGCTCGGCGGCGCGGACGGCCTCCGGGGCTGTGCGCTTGCCCATCAGGACGCAGAGCGTGTACGCGGTGTCCTCGAAGCGCCGGCGGACCGACAGGTCGCACGGCCTGGCCAGGACGGAGCGCTCCTGGGAGCGGTAGTGGTGCAGCAGCCGTTCGACCGTCTTCCTGTCGGGCAGCAGCATGGAGTCCTCCTGCGTTTCCCTGACCCCCTCGGTAGGCATTCGCTTCATAGTCACGGCGGAACGCCACCTCCGCGACCCGCGCGGCCACGGCGTGTGACGGGGCGGCCTGCCGGCGTGCGCGCGGGGCGCCGATGACGGAGGGTCGGAGACATGGATTCGAGTTCGCTCTCGCGCGTGGTGGTCACCGGTGCCACCGGGAATGTCGGTACGAGTCTGGTGCGGGCCCTGTCCCGGGAGCCGCGGGTCGGCTCCGTGCTGGGCGTGGCCCGGCGCAGACCCGATCTGGAACTGCCGGGGGTGGAGTGGGCCGAGGCGGACGTCTCCCGCGAGGGCGACGAGCCGCGGCTCGCCCGCCTGGTGGCGGACGCGGACGCGGTGGTGCACCTGGCGTGGCGTTTCAACCCGACGCACGACCCGGTGGTGACGTGGCGGGCGAACGTGCTCGGCTCGATGCGCGTCTTCGAGGCGGTGGCGGCGGCCGGGGTGCCGGTTCTCGTGCACGCCTCGTCGGTCGGCGCCTACTCCCCCGGGCCGCCGGGAGGTGCCCCGGTCTCCGAGGAGTGGCCGACGCACGGCTGGCCGGGGGCCGCGTACACCCGGGAGAAGTCCTACCTGGAGCGGGTCCTCGACACCTTCGAGCGGGACCATCCGCAGGTGCGGGTGGTCCGGATGCGTCCGGCGTTCCTGTTCAAGGAGGAAGCGGCCAGCGAGCAGCGCCGGATCTTCGCGGGCCGCTACTTCCCCGGCCGGCTGATGCGTCCGGAACTGCTGCCGCTGCTGCCCGAGTTCCCGGGGCTCCGGTTCCAGGTGATGCACACCGACGACGCCGCCGACGCCTACCGCAGGGCGCTCCTGCGCGAGGTGCGGGGGCCGTTCAATCTGGCCGCGGACCCGGTGGTGGACGCGGAACTCCTGGGCCGGGTGCTCGACGCGCGGCCGGTGAAGGTGCCGGCCGGGGTGGTGCGGGGCGCGCTCTCGGCGGCCCATCACCTGCGGCTCGCCCCGGCCTCCCCGGGCCTGTTCGACGCGGTGCGGCGCATTCCGGTCATGTCCACCGAGCGGGCCCGGCGGGAGCTGGAGTGGGAGCCGTCGGCGACGTCGGTGGAGGCCCTGGAGGCCTTCCTGCGCGGGGTCCGGGCGGGCGCCGGTGACAGCACGGCCCCGCTGGGCGGCCGCAGCATCGGCTGACGCCGTGGCCGGAGGTGCCCGCTCCGGGGTCTCCGGCCGGCCTCAGCGCCATCCGTGGGTGCGGCTCAGGTGCCGGCTGAAGGCGGGTTCCGCGGTGAGCCGGCGGGCGTAGGCCCACAGGGCGGGGTGGGCGGTCACACGTGCCCGCCCTTCGGGGGTGA
>NZ_JAPSIW010000515.1 GCF_031178505.1 Streptomyces sp.
ACACAGCCTTGACTCGGGGGAGTGGCGGACACTACGGCGCTACCTGCGGTGAAGGCGCTACGCAGGCCGCAGACATTGCCGGTCCGTACGCCTCGCCCTCCGCGGAGGGCGACGTACCCCGGACGGGGAGCGCGCCAGGTGGGGCCGTGATGGTTTGCCGCCGGGCTGCGTCGTTCCTCACTGAACGGCAGCGGGCATTGCTGGCTGGGGCGGCTGTGCCCCGAGGGAACGAACCTCCGTTCCAGCGGCGGATGCCCGGAAAGCGCCCACCGTCCTCACGAGCAGTTCGAAGACCATCCGGCAGTGTGAGACGAAACCGCGGTCGTCGGTCCCCGGCCGACTCGGCGATGAGGTCCGGGATGTGCGCCGGTGCGCCCTGTAACGAGGCGCTTGGCCCAGGCACGCTCGACAGCCCAGCCGGCAGCGGGCAGCCTGTCTACCGGCGATATCGGCGCGTCCAGGTCCGCCGTGCGCGTGCACCCGTTCCGATCGCTTCGTCGTCCGGCACCGTGGGGGCGGACGCCGCGTCGCGGTGGGGCTGCGTGAAGTCGACGGTCACGGTTCGCCGTAGAGCCCGGTCAACTCGGTGACGGCACGTGCCATCTCCGCACGGGCCTCGGGAGGGCCGAGGATCTGGATGTCGGTGCCGAATTGCAGCAGGTGGCGGACCGCTTCGACCACGGGGTAGGTCACCTCCACTCGCAGCCACTCGTCGGTGTCCGCCTCGGCGGCGGGTGCTCCGGTGAAGTAGCTGCCGGCGATTCGGGTCACCATGTCCAGCCGCTCGCGGCGCAGCCGCACGGTGACCCGGACGCCGGTCGTGCGGTCTTCCACCCCGCGTCGAAGGGCGTGCCAGACCTGGGCCAGCTCCACACCGGGGCGACGTTTTGCTGCGGTCTCGAGGACGCGGACCTGCGTCAGCCGATCGGTGCGGAAAAGCCGGGGCCTGCTTCGATGGTCGGCGATCAAGTACCAGGTACCGGCTTTTGCCACCAGGCCGTACGGGTCGACGGTGTAGTCGTGCAGCGTGCTACGGCCGCTGTGGCGGTAGCGGATGTGCAGCCGGCGGTCGCTGAGGACCGCGGCGTACAGCGCCTCCAGGTCCGTGTCGGAGCGGGGTGCGGCATGCCAGCGCTCCGGGTCGACCAGGATGCGGCGGCTGGTCAGTTCGGCCGCCGGGCGGTGGGGTGCGGGCAGTGCGGCCATCACCTTGCGCAGCGCGGAGCCGAGGGCGTGGTCCAGGCCGAGAGCCGCGTGTGCGCTTTGGGACGCCAGCACGAACAGTGCGCGCGCCTCGTCGGTCGTCAGGCCGGTGACGTCGGTGCGGAAGCCGGGGAGTAGCCCGATGCCCCCGTCCTTGCCGCGCTCCGCGTACACCGGAACACCGGCCGACGACAGTGCTTCGATGTCGCGGTAGATGGTGCGTTGCGACACCTCCAGGCGCTCGGCCAGCTCCTTCGCCGGGACCAGGCCACGGTGCTGGAGCAGCAGCACGATCGAGAGAAGGCGGTTGAATTTCACCCCTGCAGAATATGACGGCAGGTGTCATATATGCGTCGCACGATTGCTCCCGCTGACACCGACGAAGGAGCAGGACTGTGGAACGCACCGACTTCGATTTCCTGGCCGCCCGTAGCAAAGGGCCCGTGCTGTTGCCCGGTCAGGAGGGTTACGACGAGGAACGCACGGGATTCAACCTGGCCGCGCGGCACCGTCCGGAGGTGATCGTGGGGGCCGCGCGGCCCGACGACGTGGCGGCGGCCGTCGCCTTCGCCGTCGCACGTGGCCTGCCGGTCGCCGTGCAGAACACCGGGCACGGCTTCTCGGTGCCCGCCGAGGGCGGTCTGCTCGTCACCACCCGGCGCATGACCACGGTCCGTGTCGACCCGGCCGCGCGAAGCGCGTACGTCGAGGCCGGCGTCCGCTTCGAGCAGCTCGTTCCCGAGGCGGCGCGGCACGGACTCGCGCCGCTGAACGGCTCCGCCCCGCACGTGGGCGTCGTCTCCTACACCTTGGGCGGCGGTCTCCCGCTGCTCGGACGCACCCATGGCTGGGCGGCCGACCGGGTACTGGCCATGGACGTGGTGACCGCCGACGGCGAGCGGCGCCATGTGACCCCCGAGGCCGAGCCGGACCTGTACTGGGCCCTGCTGGGCGGACGGGACAACTTCGGCATCGTCACGGGCATGGAGTTCGGCCTGGTCCCGGTGGTCCGGCTCTACGGCGGCGGCCTCTTCTACGACGCCGAGCAGGTGCCCGGCCTCCTGGAGGCGTACGCGGGGTGGACCACCACGGTGCCGGACGAGATGAACTCGTCGGTGGCACTGATCCCCTTCCCGGATGATCCGCAGGTTCCAGAACCGATGCGAGGACGCCGCGTCTGGCATGTGCGGATCGCCTTCACCGGCTCCGCCGAGGACGGTACCCGTCTGGTCGAACCGCTCCGCCGGCTCGGCCCCCGGCTGCTGGAGAACCTGCGCGACATGCCCTACGAGCACAACGCCGACATCCACGACGACCCTCCGGTCCCGATGCCGTGGGCCGCCGACAACATCTTCCTGGCCGATCCCGACGGGGGAACGGTCCGTACGCTCCTCAAGCACATCAGCGACGAGGCGGCGCCGCCCGCGATCGTGGAAGTGCGCCACCTGGGCGGCGCCCTGTCCCGTCGGCCCGCGCACCCGAACGCCGTCGGCCGACGCGACGCGCCTTTCATGCTGGCGGTCCTCGTGCCTCTGGCGACCGACTCGGCGGCCGATGCGCACGCGTTCGCATTCCTCCGGCACCTGTTCGAGGAGCTGGATCCTTGGACCGCCGGCCGGTTCCTCAACTTCATGGGCCACGGCGCCGCAGCCGACCAGGAACGGACCCGCACCGCCTACACCCCGGACGACCACAAGCGACTGACCGCGCTGAAGGCTGCGTACGACCCAGGAAACATCTTCCGGCTCAACTACAACATCGCGCCGGGTACCGGCGCATGACGCCGACTCCAGGACGCCTCGATGACACCGTCATCCGCGCCGGCACCAGGGCATTGTCCCGTCCGCCGGTGGATGCCCGGCTCCGTCGCATCCTCGCCCTGGACGCAACCGGGATGATCCTCTTCGGGCTGGCCTACCTTGTTGCCCGCGTGCCTCTCGCCCGGCTCCTCGGGGTCGGTGACACGCTGGTGATCACCATCGGCGGCCTGATGCTGACGATCGGCACGGGCGTCGCGCTTCTGGCCCTTCGTACCCGTCCACCGTCCGCGTGCGTGCTGTCCGTGATCGTGATCGGGGCGGCGTGGGTGGCGGCGAGCATCGCCTCACTCGCCCTCGACTGGTGGGACACCACCACCGTCGGCACGGTGTGGATCACCCTGCAGGCCGTGCCCGTCTCGCTGCTCTCCATCGTCCAATTCGCCGCACTGCGCGCCAGGACCCGACGCCCTGCTCGCCCCTGGGGTTCCCTGTGACCACTCACACCCGGCCCGCCAACGTGCCGGGCACCGCCGTGACCTTCATCAACGTCTTCGAGATATCCGCTGATCACCTCGACGCGTTCATCACCGAGTGGGAACAGCGTGCCGCTCTCATGAGCACCAAGCCCGGCTTCATCGACTCCCGGCTGCACCGTGCCCACCGCTCGACGACCCGGTTCCAGCTCGTCAACGTGTCTCACTGGGCCAGCAGGGAGGCGTGGGAGGCGGGCACGGCGGACCCCGAATTCCGCGAGCGTACTCGAGCCGTACAGCAGGACTCGCGGGTGCCGGTCACATCCAGCCGGGGACTGTACGACGTCGCCGCGGAGTTCTCCGCAGACCGCGGTGAGCCGTAACAAGCAGTACTCGTTCAGCCAGCCCAATTGCGATTCCACTCAGGTCGAGCCCCCACCCCCCCACCGCCGGCTGAAGGGGTCCAGGGTCCGTCTTCAAGCGGATCTTGCCCAGAGCAGAAATGCTGCGAGCGGGACCGTCGCTTCGTAGGAAGTGGCGGTCCTTTCTGTATCCGGTGGCGATGCCGCGGGAGCCCTTGAGCCGGTTGAAGCAGCGCTCGATCACGTTGCCCCGCCGGGAGGTCCCTCGATCGAAGCCTGGCGGCCGGCCGTGCACGACTCCAGCACCGACGAAGCGATCCGCTGAGGCACAACAATGACGGGAGGCGAACATCCGCCCCCGAGAGGCGAGGGACCGGCTGGCTGCCGTAGCCGCCGTCCGGCTGAGATGCTCCTGCCCCAGCCGCCCTGTGACGCGACGGTCAGCTGGAACAGCACCTATCCCGGCTTGTCGCTCGCCACAGCCTCGACCGCCCTTCCCCGCGGCCCGTGGCGGAGCGTGGTGAGGGGGCAGGCCAGCGTGGCGGAGCACTGTGGCCAGGCATAGCGCATGCTGACCGATACCTATGGCCGGCCGGGGCGCGGCGGCCTGCCACACGGTTTGCGTGCCGCCTGACCCAGCCGTCGCATTCAAGCCAAGAAGCATGCAATTGCACACCGAGGCGCAGGCAGCAGCGTAGCGTTCTTCGCGAAGAGGAACGACGGGCGCGGGGAGCGTGCGCATGGCCATCGACTGGGACGCCTACCCGTACGGTGCCCATTACGCCGCCTACCTGGACCATCTCATGCGCTGCACCGAATGCGGCCACACACGCTGCGCAGTGGGCGCAGACCTGTGCACCCGCTACCTTGCTACCGTCGGACGCCCGGACACGTACGGGGCGGACCGCTTTGGCCCGCACGGCGAGGAAGTGCCGCACTGAACATCCCGGACCGGTCCGCCACACAGACGAGACGTAGCGGACGGGCGCGCAGCGCACAGAGCGAGCGGGGTGTGAAAGGCATCAGCCATGACCTGGAGGCTGCCGCACCCCATGTTCATCAACCTGTGCCGAGCCCTAGCTTGCGAGCCGACGCCGTCACAGAACCGTACCGGTGCTCTGGGACAGGTTGGCCGATCTCTAGGCGAGCGGCTCCAGCTTCCTATCTGTTGAACAACGTGTCTCCGTATGGGTCCACCCAGTCGGCCTCGCCCGAGCCATGCTGGTCAAGGCCGCTCAGCTCGCACTCCAACGCCTCACCGTGCTCATACGAACCTCGCAGCAAGGTGTCCCCGTGTCCCCTGCCCAATTCGAACCGGTCTGGCACCGGGCGGGGCGGGAGACTGGGCGCATCTTGGGGGAGACGCTGTGCGGAAGCGGCTGCCGGTTGCAGAGTGGTGGGGAGATTTGTGGAGCGAGGCAGGAGTTG
>NZ_JAPSIW010000516.1 GCF_031178505.1 Streptomyces sp.
AGCCCTGCTCGTGGGCGGTGGCCTGTCCCTCGCCCTGGCCGCGGTCGCGGTCGTCCACCTCGGCCTCGGCGTCTCCGGCGTGGGCATCGGCGACATCCTGGACCTGCTCCTCGGCCACGGGGACGCCCGCACGCGGGACGTCCTCCTCGGCAGCCGGCTGCCGCGCACCCTCACCGGCCTCGTCGTCGGCATCGCGCTCGGTGTCTCCGGAGCCCTCGTCCAGGGGGCGACCCGCAACCCGCTCGCCGCCCCCGACACACTCGGCGTGAACGCCGGCGCCTACTTCGCCGTGGTGCTCGTCGCGTTCACCGGCGTGAGCCTCGGACCGATCCCCGCCGGAGGGGCCGCCTTCCTCGGCGGACTCCTCGCCGTCGGACTGGTCCACCTGCTCACCGGCGGCGGCGTCCTCACACCCGGCCGGGTCCTGCTCGCCGGGGCGACCGTCGCGCTCGCCGCCACCTCGGCGGCCGAGTTCCTCCAGATGCTCGACGTGCAGGCCACCCGGGGCCTCTTCTTCTGGGGCAACGGCACCTTGCTCCAGTCGGACCTGGAACGGCCGCTCACCCTCGGCGCGGTCGTCCTCGCCGGCGCGGTCGCCGCCCCGTTCCTGGCCCGCCCCCTGGACCTCCTCGCCCTCGGTGACGAGACCGCGCAGGCCATGGGCGTACGCGTCGAACGCATCCGCCCCGCCGCCTTCCTCCTCGCCGTGCTGCTGTCCGCCGCCGCCGTCTCCCTCGCGGGCCCCATCGGCTTCGTCGGCCTGATCGGCCCGGTCATCGTGCGGCAGCTCGGCCTGCGCAAACACGCCGCGCTGCTGCCCATGGCGGCCCTGCTGGCGGCCACCCTGGTCCTCGGCGCGGACGCCGCGGCCCAGATCGTCGTCACGCCGTCCGCCACCCAGCCCGCGGAGATCCCCGTCGGCGTCGTCACCGCGCTCATCGGCGGACCCGTCTTCATGGCGCTGGCCCGGCGCGTCAGCACCGGCGACGCCGACACCGGCGCGGCCGTCGTCGTCTCCGACCGGCGCCGCGGGCCCGGCTACACCGTCGCGCTCGGCGCCGGGCTGCTCGCCCTCGCCGCCGCCATGGCACTGTCCCTGCGCGTCGGAGACGTACCGGTCAGCTGGGGCCAGCTCGGCGCTGCCCTCACCGGCTCCGCCGAGCAGATCACCGAAGCGGTGATCTCCTTCCGGCTGCCGCGCGTCCTCGTGGCCGCCCTCGCCGGGGCGTGCCTCGCCGCCGCGGGCGCCGCCGTCCAGGCCGTCGTCCGCAACCCGCTCGCCGAACCGGGACTCGTCGGCGTCACCGGCGGCGCCTCCCTCGGCGCGATCACGGTCATCCTGGCCGTCCCCGCCGCGCCGCTGGCCGCCCTGCCCGCGGCGGCCGCCGTCGGCGGTGTGCTGATGCTGATCCTCGTCGTCCTCGTGGCGCGGGGCACCCGGAGCGGCGGACGCGGCGGGATCGACCCGACCCGGGTCGTCCTCGTCGGCATCGGCGCCGCCGCCACCTCCATGGCGCTGGTCAACATCCTGGTGGTCGGCGCGCAGATGAACCTCGCGTCCGCGCTCGGCTGGCTCGCCGGCAGCACGTACGGGCGGGACTTCACCGCACTGGGCTGGCTCGCCGTCCCGGCGGTCGTCGCGGTCCTGCTGGTCGTCGCCGCCCGCCCGGTGAACCTCCTGTCGCTCGGCGAGGAACTGCCCCGCGCCCTCGGCCTCGACCTCGGCCGCGCCCGGCTCCTGGTCCTCGGCGCGGGGGCGGTGCTCGCGGCCGGCACGGCGGCGGCCGTCGGCGCCGTCGGCTTCGTGGGCCTGGTCGCCCCCCACCTGGCGCGCCGGGTGGTGGGCAACAGCACCGCCCGCATGATCCCGATGGCCGCGGTCCTCGGCGCGGTCCTGGTCGTCTCCGCCGACGCCCTCGGCCGCTGGCTGCTGGCCCCCACGGAGATCCCGGTGGGCATCGTCACGGCGCTGCTGGGGGCCCCGTACCTGGTGTGGCTCCTGCGGCGCACGTGACGACAGAGCGCGGTCCCTGGGCCGGGGCACCCGGCCCCCTCGCGGGGCCCGGGCACTCCGCGGCGTACGCCGGGGAGCGCCCGGGCCCGGTGGCGTACGGGGCCGTGCGCTCAGGACGCCTCCGCCGCCCGTACGGGGGCGACCGGTGCCGGGCCGGCGGCGGGGGCAGGGCCGGGCTTCAGGGTGCGGGCCGTCGCGACGCCCAGGGCGCAGAGGGCGGCCGCCGCCAGGCAGACCGTGGTGAAGGCGTCCGAGAAGGCCGCGTGGGCGAACGGGCGGAGGGCGGGGGAGAGGAGCTCGAAGCGGCCGGTCTCGACGGCCTCGCGCACCGGGGGCGCACCGGCCGGACCGGCGGCGAGGGCGCTGTCGAGGCGGGCGGCGAACACGGCCCCGAAGAGGGCCACACCGGTCGCGGTGCCCAGCGGGTAGCAGGCGTTGGTGAGCCCGGAGGCCATTCCGGCCCGCTCCTCGGGCACGGTTGCGACCGCCACGCCCATGAGCGGCGGGAAGATCACGGCCCCGCCCGCGCCGAGGAGCACCAGCCCGGCCACCAGGACCGCCGCTCCCGCGCCCGCCCCCGCGCCGGCCAGGGCCAGCAGGCCGAGGCCCTGCGCGGCGAAGCCGGCGGCCACCAGGGCGTCCGGCGGGAACAGTTTCTGCAGCCGGTTCACGAACAGGCCCGCGAGCAGCAGACTGCCCGTCAGCGGGAGCAGCCACAGCCCGGCCTCGAGCGGCGAGGACGCGTACGTGCTCTGCAGCCAGAGCGTGAGGAAGGCCAGCATGCCGAGGCTGGACAGGCGCGCGAGGAAGCCGAGCACGGCGGCGCCCGAGAAGGCCCGTATCCGCAGCAGCGTCATGTCGATGAGCCCGCCGCCGCGCCGCTGGTCGGCCACCAGGGCGGCGGTGAGGAGCACGCCGAGCGCCGCCGAGCCCAGGACCGGCGGCGCGGTCCAGCCGGTCTCCGGGCCGGTGACGAGCGGATAGTGCAGGGCGAGCAGGGCGCCGACGGCGAGCAGCGAGCCGCGGGGGTCGAGACGCCGCCGCGCGCCGGCGCCGGTGCCGGTGGCCGCGGACTCCGGCATCCGGGCCAGCGCGCCGGCCACCACCAGGAGCCCGATGGGCACGTTGACCAGAAAGATCCAGCGCCAGCCCAGCGCCTCGGCGAACAGGCCTCCCACGACGGGGCCGAGGGCGCCGGCCGCCGAGGCCACGAGCGCGTACGAGGCGATGGCCGCCTGGCGGCGGGCGCCCTCGTAGGCGGCGGCGATCAGCGCCAGCGTCGGCGCGAACACCATGGCCCCGCCGAGCCCCTGGGCGGCCCGCGCGGCGATGAGGGTGGCCGCGTCCGGGGCGAGGCCGCAGGCGGCGGAGGCGAGCGTGAACAGGGCCATTCCGGCCGTGAACACGAACCGCCGCCCGATGCGGTCGGAGAGCGCGCCGGCGGTGAGCAGCAGTGCCCCGAACGCCAGCGAGTACGCCGAGACCGTCCACTGCACCCGGCCCAGCCCGGCATCGAGATCGCGGGCGACGTCGGAGAGGGCGACGTTCACCACGGTCACGTCGAGGGTCATCATCACGCCCCCCGCGCTGACGAGGGCGAATGTCCATCCCGCACCGGGCCTACGTCGACAACTGGCCTGGTCTGTCTGAAAGTTGACCTTGATCATTAGGTAAGGCTAACCTAATGTAGCGCCCGCTTGGGCGTCCAGGCGTTCGAGCACATCGATTCCAGACAGACTGCGGAGCCGCCTGATGCCCCACCCCACCGACCACCCCGTGCCCGCGCTGTCCGACGTGGACCCCGCGGCCTGGCGCGAAGCCAACCGGCGCCTTCTCGCCAAGGCCATCGGCGAGTGGTGCTTCGAGGACATGCTCAAGGCGACCGGAACCGGCGACGGCGACTACCGGATCGACCTCGACAGCGGCACGACCTACGCCTTCAGGGCCACCCCCGGAGCCTTCGGCTGGCTGCGCGTCGACCCCGACTCGATCACCCGCACCGCCACCAGCATGCTCGGCAACAGCATCGCCCAACCCGCGTGGGACGCGCTGAAATTCCTCATGGAGGCCGCCTCCACGATCGACAGCGACGCCTCGACCGTCGCCACCTACTTCACCGAACTCTCCGCCACCCTCGCCGTCGACGCGGCCCGCCTCACCCACGGCGGCGAGACCGTCGCCGAACTCCGCGCCCTCGGGCACACGGAGCTGGAGTGCCGGATGACCGGACACAACCTCCTCGTCGCCAACAAGGGCAGGATCGGTTTCTCGGCCACCGACGTCCGGCGGTACGCCCCCGAGTCCGCCCAGGCGCTCACCCTCCGGTGGGTGGCCGTCCACCGCGGACTCGCCGAGTTCCGCGGCACGTCGGAACTGTCCGAAAACGACGTGCTCGAAGCCGAGTTGGACGAAGAGACCCGCACCCGGTTCACCGCCGTCCTCCAGGACGCCGGAGTCGACCCCCAGGCGTACGTCTGGATGCCCGTGCACCCCTGGCAGTGGGACCACGCCGTCCAGACCCTGCACGCCGCCGACGTCGCCCAGCGCCGCGTCATCCCGCTCGGCGAGAGCCCCGACGCCTACCTGCCCGGCCAGTCCATCCGCACCATGGCCAACGTCACCGAGCCCTTGCGCCACGACGTCAAACTCCCGCTGAAGATCCTCAACACCCTGGTCTGGCGCGGCATCCCGCCGCACTGCACCATGGGCGCCCCCGTCGTCACCCAGTGGCTGCGCGGCCTGGTCGAGCGCGACCCCTACCTCACCGACGAGTGCCGCACCGTCTTCCTCGGCGAGGTCGCCTCCGTCACCGTCCGCCACCCCTACCTCTCCACCCTGGACGAGACGCCTTACCAGCACCTGGAGACCCTCGGCTGCATCTGGCGCGACTCCGTCACCGCCCGCAAGGACCCCGGCGAGCGCGTCCGCACCTTCGCCTCGCTGCTCCACGTCGACGCCGCCGGCGACGCCTTCGTCGCCGAACTCGTCCGCTCCTCCGGCCTCGACCCCGAAGTCTGGCTCCGGCGCCTCTTCGACACCCTCCTCGCGCCGATCATGCACGTGCTCTACCGGTACGGCGTCACCTTCAACCCGCACGGCCAGAACACCCTCATCGGCTACGACGAGAACGACGTCCCGGTCCGCCTGTACCTCAAGGACTTCGTGGACGACGTGTGCGTCTCCTTCACCGACGTACCCGAGCGCGG
>NZ_JAPSIW010000517.1 GCF_031178505.1 Streptomyces sp.
CGGGCTGCGGGGCGAGGAGATCCCCGAGTACGCCCGGATGGTCGCCGTCGCCGACGCCTTCGACGCCATGACCTCCACCCGCTGCTACAGCCGCGCCCGGCCCGTGCCGGCCGCCGTGGCGGAGCTCGAACGGTGCGCCGGCACCCACTTCGACCCCCGGATGGTCGACGCGCTGGTCCGCGCTCTCGACCGGCACGGCTGGCGGCCCGCCGTCACCGCCGACGAAACCGCCCCGCCCGCCGCGCGGCCACCCGGTGCCGCCCCCGCCGCCCAGGTGCCCGTGGCGCGCGCGACCGGCTCCCAGGACCCCGAGCGGCCGGCCCGTCCCGAGAGCCCCCCGGACCCCGGCGCACCCGTGGGCCCCCCGCACCCCGTCGACCCCGCCCGCCACCGGGAACGCGCGTGACGTCCGGCGCGGCCGTCCCCCGCGTCCTGCGCGCCGCCGCGCTCCTCCTCGGCCTCGTGGCCCTCGGCGCCACCTTCTGGCACGGCCTCGCCGAACCCGGTACCGCGCTCGCCTTCGGGACCCTCGTCGCCGCCGGAGAGCTGGCCCGCTGGGGCGCGGCCCCCGACGCGGGGGCACCGGCCGTGGACGAGGACCCCGGGGAGAGCGAACCCGCCCCGCTCGGCGCCGCCGGGGCCCTCGCCTACGCGCTGCTGGGTGCCAGCGCCGGCACCCCCACCACCCACGGCGTCCTCCAGACGGTCGCCGTCGTCCTGGCCGGTGCCCTGGCCGGGATCGTCCCGCACATCGCCCGCGGCCGGGGCCCCGGCCGCGACCACCTCGCCCGCCGGGTCCTCACCGCCGGCTTCGCCGCCCTCTGCTTCCAGCCCCTCTACAACACCGGCGTCCTCACCGAACACCTCGGCCAGGGCCCCGCCTACGTCCTCTTCCTGCTGCTCCTGCTCGTCCTCACCGCCCTGTGCGACGCCGTCCTGGCCGCGCTCGTCCTGCGGGCCCGTACGGGGCACCCGTACGGCTCCGTCCTGCGCGACGAACTGCACGGCCTGCTCGGCATCCGCTCCGCCGTCTGCGCCACCGGCGCCGTCATGGCGCTCGCCGTGGCCGCCGCCGGACCGTGGGCCCTGCCCGTCCTCGCCGTACCGCTCCTGCTCACCCAGGTCTCCCACCGCCGGTACGCGGCCGTGCGCACCGTCAACCGGCAGACCATCGCCTCCCTCGCCCGCGCCACCGAGATCGCCGGCTGCACCGCCCCGGGCCACGCCCACCGGGTCGCCGCCCTCAGCACCGCCGTCGGCCGCGAGATGGGCCTCACCGGCCCCGAGCTGACCCTCCTCGAACACGCCGCGCTCATGCACGACATCGGACAGCTCTCCCTCGTCGACCCCGTGCCGGGCGGGGCCACCGCCCAGCTGCCCGCCGAGGAGCAGCGCAGGATCGCCCTCCTCGGCGGCGAGGTCGTCCGCAGGACCGGCGTCCCCGCCGCCGTCGCCCTCGTGGTGGAGCGCCAGGCCGACCCGTACCACGAGCAGCCCCGGGCCGCCCGCATCGTCCGGGTGGTCAACGCCTACGACGACCTGGTGGGAGCCGGTGCCGACGCGGGCGCGGGCGCCGCGCTCGGCGCCCTGGAGCGGCTGCGCCTGGGGACCGCGCGCGACTATCACCCGGATGTCGTCGAGTGCCTGGCCAGGGTTCTGGCGCGGGGCGGCGCGGCTGGGGTGACCTCGGCCGCCTCGGGGTAACCCATGGGTAATGAGCGCGCGTCCGACCGGGCATGGTTGGATGCGAACAAGAGGGTGAAGCGACCGGCAGGCGGGAATCGTGAGGATCTTCGGGAAGGTACGGCATCGGCCCTCCGCCTCGTGGCGGCAGGCCACCGACCGCGCGTTCACGCTGATCGGCGACGGCCGGTACGAGGACGCGGGCGCGCTGTTGACGCGAGCGGCGGATCTGGAGCCCTGGCTCTCGGAGTCCTGGTTCAACCTGGCGCTGCTGCACAAGTTCCGGCACGACTGGGAGCAGGCCCGGGCCGCCGGGCTCCGCGCGGTCGCGCTGCTCGACAAGGAGACCGGCGCCCCCGACTGGTGGAACGTCGGCATCGCCGCCACCGCGCTCCAGGACTGGCCGCTGGCCCGCCGCGCCTGGCAGGCGTACGGACTCAAGGTGCCCGGAGCGGCCTCCGGCACCGGCGAGCCCGCCGGCATGGAACTGGGCAGCGCCGCCGTCCGGCTCTCGCCCGAGGGCGAGGCCGAGGTCGTCTGGGGCCGCAGGCTCGACCCGGCGCGCATGGAAGTCCTCTCCATCCCGCTGCCCTCCTCGGGGCGCCGCTGGGGCGAGGTCGTCCTGCACGACGGCGTGCCGAACGGCGAGCGGACCACCACCGCCGGCCCGTCCTACCCGGTCTTCGACGAGATCGAGCTCTGGGCGCCCTCGCCCGTGCCCACCTGGGTGGTCCTCCTGGAGGCCGCCACCGAGGCCGACCGGGACGCCCTGGAGCAGCTCGCCGCCGACGCCGGTTTCGCCGCCGAGGACTGGTCGTCCTCCGTACGGCTGCTGTGCCGTGCCTGCTCGGAGTCGACCATGCCGAGCGCCGAGGGTGAGGGTGAGCACTCCGACCCCCACGACCACAGCGAACCCGGCCATCCCGGGCCGCTCGGCCACCGCTCGCCCGGCGAACTGTGGGTGCCCGAGCGCGAGTGCGGCATCGCCGCCCCGGCGGGTCTGGTGCGCGGGCTCCTCGACGGCTGGGTGGCCGACAGCCCCGACAGCCGGGAGTGGCGCGATCTCGAAGAGGTCTGCTGAGCCTTTCCCCGGGGGCCCGTAGGCTGTCCTCCGACGGAATCGGGTTTTCAGGAAGGCGCGGCAGCACATGGCGCAGCAGGAGACGGACGAGCAGATCAACGACGGCTTCGTCGTGGACACGGAGGACTGCGAGGCGCGTGAGCTCGCCCACCGCGAGCGCGGCACCGCGCGGCCGATCACGGTGGTCGGCAATCCGGTCCTCCACAAGGAGTGCCGTGACGTCACCGAGTTCGACGACAAGCTCGCGGCACTGATCGACGACATGTTCGCCAGCCAGAAGGCCGCCGAGGGCGTGGGCCTGGCCGCGAACCAGATCGGCGTCGACCTGAAGGTCTTCGTCTACGACTGCCCGGACGACGAGGGCGTCCGTCACACCGGCGTCGTCGTCAACCCGGTCCTCCAGGAGCTGCCGGCGGAGCGCCGCTTCCTCGACGACTCCAACGAGGGCTGCCTGTCGGTCCCCACCGCGTACGCCTCGCTGGCCCGCCCCGACTACGCGGAGGTGCACGGCCAGGACGCGCAGGGCAACCCGATCAAGGTGCGCGGCACGGGCTACTTCGCCCGCTGCCTCCAGCACGAGACGGACCACCTGTACGGCACGCTGTACATCGACAAGCTGTCCAAGCGCGAGCGCAAGGACGCCCTGCGCCAGATGGCGGAGGGCACCCCGCGCTACGAGACGGTCCCCAACGACTGACCCGTACGCGGTACGTGAGGGGCCCCGCACTCGTGGAGTGCGGGGCCCCTCACGTACGGAACCGACTAGAAGTCCTCGTCCAGGTCGACCGAGCCCTCCACCGCCACCTGGTAGGCGGACGGGCGGCGCTCGAAGAAGTTGGTCAGCTCCTGCACGCCCTGCAGCTCCATGAACGCGAACGGGTTCTCGGAGCCGTACACCGGCGCGAAGCCCAGCCGCACCAGGCGCTGGTCGGCCACGCACTCGAGGTACGCGCGCATGGACTCGGTGTTCATGCCCGGCAGGCCCTCGCCGCACAGGTCGCGGCCGAACTGGAGCTCCGCTTCCACGGCCTCCCGCAGCATCGCGGTCACCTGCTCCTGGAGCTCCGCGTCGAACAGCTCCGGCTCCTCCTTGCGGACGGTGTCCACGACCTCGAAGGCGAAGTTCATGTGCATCGTCTCGTCGCGGAACACCCAGTTGGTGCCGGTCGCCAGGCCGTGCAGCAGGCCACGGGAGCGGAACCAGTACACGTACGCGAAGGCGCCGTAGAAGAACAGCCCCTCGATGCAGGCGGCGAAGCAGATGAGGTTGAGCAGGAAGCGGCGGCGGTCGGCCCGGGTCTCCAGGCGCTCGATCTTCTCGACCGAGTCCATCCAGCGGAAGCAGAACTGCGCCTTCTCCCGGATGGAGGGGATGTTCTCGACGGCGGCGAACGCGGCGGCGCGGTCGTCCGGGTCGGGCAGGTAGGTGTCGAGCAGCGTCAGATAGAACTGGACGTGCACGGCCTCCTCGAACAGCTGGCGGCTCAGGTAGAGGCGCGCCTCGGGGGAGTTGATGTGCTTGTAGAGCGTCAGGACCAGGTTGTTCGCCACGATCGAGTCGCCGGTCGCGAAGAACGCGACCAGCCGGCCGATCATGTGCTGCTCGCCCGGGGTGAGCTTGGCGAGGTCGGCGACGTCGGAGTGGAGGTCGACCTCCTCCACGGTCCAGGTGTTCTTGATGGCGTCGCGGTAGCGCTCGTAGAAGTCCGGGTAGCGCATCGGACGCAGGGTCAGCTCGAAGCCCGGGTCCAGCAGGTTCTTCTCGGTGTTCGTCGTGCTCATCACTGGCAGGCCTCGCAGGACTCGGGGTTCTCAAGGGAGCAGGCGAGCGCGTCGGCGTCGGGCGTCGCCTGCTGGACGGGCAGGGTGGTGACCTGGGCGGCGCGGGCGATCCGGGTCGCGGGGCGCGAGCGCAGGTAGTACGTGGTCTTCAGGCCCTGCTTCCAGGCGTACGCGTACATCGAGCTGAGCTTGCCGATGGTCGGCGTCTCCATGAACAGGTTCAGGGACTGCGACTGGTCCAGGAACGGGGTCCGCGCCGCCGCCATGTCGATCAGGCCGCGCTGCGGGATCTCCCAGGCCGTGCGGTACAGCTCGCGGACCTCGGCCGGCACCCAGGTGAAGCCCTGCACCGAGCCGCTGGCCTCGCGCAGCGCCTCGCGGGTCTGCGCGTCCCAGACGCCCAGCCGCTTCAGCTCGTCCACCAGATAGGTGTTGACCTGGAGGAACTCGCCGGAGAGCGTCTCGCGCTTGAACAGGTTGGACACCTGCGGCTCGATGCACTCGTACACGCCGGCGATCGAGGCGATCGTCGCCGTCGGGGCGATGGCCAGCAGCAGGCTGTTGCGCATGCCGACGGCGGCGATCCGCTCGCGCAGCGCGGCCCAGAGCTCGGGCCAGTTGAGCTCCACGTCGTAGTGGTCGGGGTGCAGCACGCCCCG
>NZ_JAPSIW010000040.1 GCF_031178505.1 Streptomyces sp.
GGGGGGGGGGGGGCCGGCTCTGCCGGGGCGGGGCGGCTGGTTTGGGCCCCCCCCGGGCCCCGCCCCCCCCCACCCCTCCGCCCCTCTTTCGCGCGCCCTTGGGCGCGCACTCTCCCATCAGGGGGATAATTAACCTCTAGCGCCTTTACAGCAGAGCGGTGGTCCGCTCCGCTCTCGGGTGCGGCACCGTGACCGAGGGGCCAGGCCCGGTGCCCACCGGTGCTGTCCGCTCCACTCCACACCGCGACGCCGCTACTGCGCTGCGGGGGCTCGTCGCGGCACGTCAGCCCGGGTGTCCCGAGGGGGAGTGGGCCCAGTAGGGCCCACGGACCCGAGGGAGGAGGAACGGGCGCGGAGGTCAATTATCCCCAGTCTGGCTATACAGGGACTCCGGGGGGCTTCCGCGGGTGGGATGCCGAAGGCCCGCCTCCCAGAGAGGTGGGAGACGGGCCTTCGAAAGCGGGGCCGGAGCGAGAGCGGCCCCCAGGGGCGGGGCAGTCGAAGTCGCTCGGCGGCCCGTGCTGGCTGGAGCCAACACGGGCTTCACGCCGCTCCAGGGCTGTTGGCTACAGCCAACAGCCCTGACGGGAAGCGGCCTTCGGCGCCCGGATCGAACCTGGTCCAGCGCGGCGGCCGGAGCCGGGAACGAACCGACGGCCGTCGCCGCGGCCCAGCCGGCCGCCGGTTCAGACGACGATCGCAACCTGCTCGCCAGCCGCGTACTCGACGGTGTCCATGGAGGAGTACGTGACGCGGACCCCTCCGTCCGCGATGACCACGACCGCATCCACGAGGTAGGGCAGTTCGCCGTCGTTGATCACAACTCGGTCGTTGCGCGCCAGGGAGTCTGCGGCGATCTGCTCGGTTCGGGCGCTCACGTTCATCTGCTCATCTCCTGTGGTGGGTTTCGAGTGGATGCCGGTCGGAACGCCAACCCCTTCCAGCATTGAGAACAATACCACCTTCAAGCCGCCAACGGAACGGTGCGCGCACCCTGCTCGAGATGACCCCACGAGCGAAGGGCCCCGCCTCGGAGTTGAGGCGGGGCCCTTCAGGAGAAGGCTGGTCCAGGAAGTCGGCGTCTACTCGTCAACGAACTCGCGCACGGGGAGATGCCGGACGGAGGCCAACTGCTCAACCTCTGCTTCCTCAGCTGCCAGCTCCAGCACCTTGTCGCCGACCCGGTAGAACGGGACCGTACCGACGCGGAAGACCCTGCTCAGCCATCCCTCCGCCAGCAGCCGGCTGATGCTCTTCGAGGTGCTTCCCCGACTGATCTTCACAGTTTCGGCAACCGTCTTCGCCGTCTCCCGGACTGTCTCGCCCAACGGGGCCGCTGTGACGTAGAAGGTCAGCACCCGAAAGTCGGCACCGGGAAGGTCGGCAGTCTGGATGAGGAGCTTGCGCATCAGGTCAGCAGAGAGCGGGAGGTCACGCGGCCGCATCGCTGGCGAGGGAGAAGTCACGATGCCTCCTTCTTCTTCTTGGCCGGGGTGGCCGGGGCAGGTACCTCGGGGAAGCGCGCATCCTTGACGGCTTCCACCTGGTTCGCCGCCGGCCCATCGAACGCAGCCCGCGGGTTGACCCTGTAGAACGTGATGCGGCCGATCTTCTCCGCTTCGAGAAGAAGTCCACCAGCATGCAACTTACCCAGCAACGCCGAAATAGTAGCCGGACGTCCTCCCAGCTCCTCGCCGATCTCCTTGTAGGTGAGCCTCAGTGGCTGAGCACCGTCGGGGGAGTGAGCGAGGTAGAAGAAGAACAAGTCTCTGTGCTTCGAGGTGTACCCGCTGTCCTTCGCGTAGAGCTTCGCCAGAAGGACTTTCGGCACGTTGACGTGACGCCCGGAGTGCGGGGTCCAGTCGTAGCGGACCCGAGCACGCGTAAGCGTGTCGTCCTCGAAGAACGCCATCTGCACAAGCTCGCCGGTCTCGGTGTTCACGGCCTTGCCGCGCCGGACTGGACTGGCCCCAGACATACCCCTCCTCACCTCGGGTGATTGCCTACACGCAACCGAAGAAGCACACCGTACCGATCCGGTTTCCTATAGGCAAGAACATTGACCTCGGCGAGTCGCAACTCCAGGCGCTCGGAAGCGCAGTCAGCGGCTTGCGGTTGCCTATAGGAAACCGCAAGCGCCCTAACTGTAATTCGAGTGACACTTTGAGGCTACTCACCAGCGCTCTGACCAGCGGAAACGATCTTCGCCTCTAACTACGTAGTAGAGGCCGCTGGCCAAGTGCCGCACAAGGCGCCTCCGGCGCGACTGTCGGCTGCTGCCGTGCTGCTGCTCTCCCACGGCAACCATCTGGGCTGTAGGGCGGCTTCGCCGCGCAGCAACAACATCGGGCGGCAGGGAGGCTCATCGGTAGGGGACAACATGCCGGGCAGGTATGGCTTGCTCCTGTGCCACTTCGTCGCCGGCCTTTGACCTGCACCACCGAAAGCCAGCCACAGCGATGCCTGCGCTTGATCGCTCAGGCGCGCGTGTGCCTCCAGCAACCACTTTCCGGTCTTAGCCACGCTGTTCGGTTTTGAACAGCAGGGGCGAGCTACGGAGTGGGACATGCATCGGTCCCTGGACGAAGTCGCTATCCAGGGGCCGACGCGGCTTTGCCTCAGTGGTGAGCAGGCTGCTTCCTGCTCTCCGCTACGACACGGCACCGGGCACACAGGCCGTCGCCATCGAGGCCGACGGCGAGGCGGCCGCCGGGGCACCCCTGGTTGTCCGGGCCAGGGCAGTCTCGCCGACGCCGTGGGGCCTGAGCTGGGATGTCGACTCCCGGTTCAGGGGTGGGGTGGTCGGCAGCAGCAGGCAGAGCGGGGACTTCTGTCCGCTGTTCGGTGGCCGCCGGGCGGTGCTCCGCCTTGACCAGCTGTTCAGCGGTCAGTCGTCCGGCCAGCGCCTGGCCCAGGGCATCGGCTCCCTCTGAGGCCGCCCAGGCGCGAGCCTCGTCGACCTGCTTGACGAGCTGGTCACGGATGTCGGCGGGCTCAACCTGGCCCCCACAGGAACCGGCGAGGGCCAGACGGTTACTCACGGCCTGCTCGAGGAAGATGGCGATGGCCTGCTCAGTCGAGGCGAGGGAGGTTGAGCACTCCCCGCACACCTGGCCGGCGGTGCCTCGGTCGATCCGGCACAGCGGACACGCGCGACGACGGGCAGCAGCTTCCTTCTCGGCGGCCGCGGCCGCCCGCTGTCGTTCACGAGCAGCCGCGCGGTCCTTGTCCCGTTCGATGCACGACGGGCAGGCAGAGCCATCGTCGAACTTCCCGTCCTCGCACCGCGGGTCGGGGCAGGGGCCGGGCCTGAGCATGGCCAGGGTTGCGCCGACCGGGCTGGTGAGCGTGCCTGCTGTGTAGTGCTCGGTGTACCCGTGGGTGACCCAGCGCCTGGCAACACGCTGTCCGAGGGTCTTGGCCGTGATGCCGCCCCCAGCCAACTGGTCCTCGATGGCCTTGACCACTGTTCGAGGCCGGTCAGAGCCAGCCTTCGCAGTCAGCGCCTCACGGAGGGCTTCCGGAAAGGCGTCCAGCACGATCTTCACCTCCTTTGTCACCAGCCCCTCCCTGCGAGAGCGAGTCGACTTCTTCGGCGCGTCCGCGCCGTTGCCCGCGGCGGAGCCGCTCGACTTCCTGCGCGCGCTACTACCGGTAGAGGGCCTGCGGCCGTCACCAGCGCTACGCGCTGAAGGCGCCGTCTCTGGTTCCTGTTGGTCTGGTTCCTGTTGGTCTTGTTTTGCGCCCCCATTGCTGGGGGTTCGGGCGCCCCCGCTTTTGGCGGCTCCCGGACCCCCATTTTTGGCGGCTTCGGTGCCCCCATTTTTGGGGGGTCCGGCATGACCTGCGGTTTCCTGCTCGAATGCTTCGGTGTCGCGCTCCTCAGCCTCGGCTGCGGCAGCAAGTCGTTCCTTGCGACGCTGGAGCCATTCCGTTCGGCTCAGCGGGCCGTCGTAGCCCTGCGGCGGCCGGAAGCGGACGTCGTAGATGTAGCGACGGCGCATCTTGCCCTGGTAGCGCTTCTCGGTGACCTTGACGGCTCCGATCTCTTCCAGGGCCTGGCGGTAGGGTGCGAGCTGCTCGGGCTTCTTGAGGCCCATGGCGTCAGCGAGCTCGGCCTGAGTCGGCCAGGCGAGGTTGTCCGGCCTGTCATGGTTGACGCAGGAGGCGAGGACGGTCCACAGGGTGCGGTGAGCTGCCTTGATGCCTGAGTAGGTGATCCACTCGGGGACCATCGTGAACAGCGGGGGAGCGTCGCTGCTGACGACGCCGACCAGGTCGTCGAACTCGGGCTCGCTCATCGGCCCGGCTCCGGCCTGCTGAAGCGGCGCATGCGCGGTTGATGGGTGGGTGGGTGGTGCTGGAAGTGCACGGTGGGCTTTCCCCTTGAAGGTGTGCGGGGTGCTCCGTGCCGGGAAGCGGCGAGTAACCGACGGGTTCTGTGTCCCGCCGGCGTGAGCCGTGGATATCCTGGCTATGGCGTGACGCAACACGCCTTGAAGCGCCCCAGGGCTTGGGTTCGGAATCGATCTCTGGTGGTGCGTGACTCTGGCCGAGTCGCTTGTGGCGGCCGCTTCCTGCGCCAACAGGGGGCGGCCGCACGCATGTCAGGGGGAGCGCAGGGGCTCCCGGCCGGTGTACGGCCGGACATGCAGGTCTTGACCCAACCACCTGATCGGCTGGTTGGGCGGTATCGCTGAAACGCGTACGCTCATCAGGCGCACCTCCCTGTGACTCAAGGTGCGGACCGTTTCGCCGGGCGGCCACCCGGCTACGGACCGACAGGCCCCCGAGCGGGGCCTGTTGCGTTTGTGGGGGGAATCTTCTCCCCCGTTCTGCTCTATCCGACCACACGCACGGTAACGGGTGTGTCGCAGGGTCGGCAGGGCGTGAAGGGGTGTTCTTGCGTGCTGGGTGGCGGGGTGGTCAGCCTGCGGCAATGGCTTCGCTCGGCGGCTCGATCGGGGTGACCGGCCAGCGGGCGGCGGGGGTGCGGCGCATGGTGTCGACCAGTTCGACGCGGTCGGCGGGTGCGACCCGGACGGTAGCCGCGACGGGCTGATTGGTGCTTGCAGAGACGGCGACGTAGATCATTTCCATGACCCACAGGGCTTTCGGGATCTCCAGCAGCTGGGCTTCGTCCGTGTGGGGAGGACGGGAACGGGTGTGGCGGCGCCAGGACAGCGGTCCGTGGCCGGCCTGCTCGATATGGTCGGCCACGCCTCCAGGACCGACGAGCTGCTCGCCCAGTTGGGGAAGCTGCACCAGCAGGTCGGGATGCACCCAGTCGTCGCTGACCTGATAAGGGCCCTCCCCCGCCGGTGATGTCACCATGCGGCGACGCACGGTCTCGCTTCTGCCCGGGACACCGAGGTGCTGTGCGACCCGGTCGGGAAGGGGCAGGGTGGCGACCTGGGCGCGCCCGTGGGCTTTCCAGGGTTCTGCGGCGGAGGTGGCGGCGGGAAGGACATAGCCGCGTGAGGGGTGGCGGTCGATGCTGGTTCCCACTGTGCGGCGGGCCCCAGGGTGACGGACGCGTAGCCCGCCCTTCTTGACCGCGCGTACGAGTCCCCATGCCTCCAGCAGGCCCACCGCCTTCTCGATGGTGGCCTTGCTGACGCTGTTGTCGGCTGCCAGGTCCTGGTAGCTCGGGAGGGTCGAGCCGGCGGGGAACTCCTTGCCGGTTGCGATCCGCGCCGCGAGGCCTTCGGCGATCTCTTCGTATCGGGGGGTCGCCACCGTGGCGGCTCCTGTCATGTCGTCTGTCTGTGTAGGCGGCAATCTATACCGCATCTCATCGCGTTCCAGCAGTGCAGGCATGCGATTAATCCTAGGATAGAAATCATTCAATGGCAATGAGTCCTAGGACTGTTGACATCTGATCAAGCACGTTGCAAGATTAATCCTGCGTCCGAACGGCACGGCCGGTCGGAAGCGGTGCGGGCTCCATGCGCGCACCGGCCCAGCTCGGGGGTGGCACCCCAGGCGCCGGGCCTCCACTCGAAACCCGCATGAAGGAAGGCACTGACGTGTCCACAAACGAACCTGCTGTGCGCACCCCGTACGGGGCCGCTCTGCACGCTCTGTCCCAGATGACCGGCCAGCCCGAGCACTTCTTCCTCGGGCACCCGGGCGAGTCCTGCCGCAACCGCGGCGCGAACCTGGAGTTCGTCGCCACGCTGCTGTTGGACCTGGACGACTCCGACGCCCTCGCCGCCCGCAGCCGCAGCACCTCGCCGCGCACGGAGCTGCTGGCCGTCATCACCGAGCTGGAGTACGCCGACGACACCGCCGGCCCGGAGCTGAGCAGCGACGAGCTGGCCGGGGGGTGGGCCGCGTGAAGGTCACCACCAACGTCATCAACGCCGTCAACAGCTTCTACCGAGGCTTCGTCGCGCTCCTGGACGACCTGCGGACCGGCCCCTTCTACGTTGTCGTCCCGCTCCTGCTGGTCGTCGTCTGCGCGGCCGCCGTCGCGGTCATCATCACCGCTATCGCCTGCGCCCTCATCGCCGTGGCGATCGGCGTGATCCTCATGGCCCGCCGCGGGATCAACGCGGCCGTCGCCCGCAGCGCCACCGCCCCGGCGGTGAGCACATGAGGTACGACTGCGCCCTCCCGCTCACCCGCGAAGCCCTCGCGGCCCACCAGCTGGAAAGCCGCGAGCAGGCCCACCGACTGGGCCGCTGCACGCAGGTCTACGCCTCCCAGAACCCCCCGCGCCCGCCCGTCCGAGTCGCCGCCCCCCGCGCTCAGGAGAACCGCACCCGATGACGCTCACCGACCCCCAGACCAAGACCGATGACCCCCTGCTGAACCGCACCGACCGCCGCAGCCTCGGCCGCGCGGCCGCACGCAAGGCCGGAGCCGAGGCCAAAGTCTCCGAGGTCGAGGCCGACAAGGCCGAACAGCTCGCCAGCCTCGACGTCGAGGAGCGCAGCCTCACCGTCGAGCAGAAGCGCGACAAGCTCAAGCAGCAGCGCCGCCAGGCGCAGCGTGCCGAGAAGGCACGCATCCGCAAGGAAGCGGTGCAGAAGTGGAAGGGCCGCGGCAGGGCCGTCGTGCAGGTCCTGCCCGTGATCGTGGCCGTCGCCGCCGTCGCGGCGCTGATCGTCGCGTCCGTCTGGATCGCGTGGCCGGCCCAGGCCGAGGCCATGCGGGAGGACCTGGGAGAGCGGTCCTGGATCGTCCCGGGCGTGGTCGAGGGCCTGACGTGGACCTTCGCGGCCCTGACCATCCTGGCCGTTCGGCGCGGGGCGCCCGCGGGCCGCTACCGGGCAGGCACGGCCGTGTCCGCCCTGATCGCGGCCAGCCTCAACCTGTTCCACTCGCCCAGCGAGAGCGCGGGACAGGTCAACGCCCTGGCGTCGCTCGCCGGTGTGATCGCCTTCGAGGCCGTGGTCTCCCTGCTCCAGCACACCCAGAGCGGCCGTACCGCCGCCGAGGTCCGCGAGCAGCTCGCCCGGTGGATCGCCCACCCGCTGGTGTCGCTGACCGCCTGGCGCATCCGGGCGCCGTACCGCAAGAAGATCACGGTGCAGGCGGCATGGGATCAGGCGTGGGAGTCGCACCACGGCGGAACGCCGGGGACGACGGCCGCGCGGGTGCGCCGGCAGCGCCGGGCCGAGTTCCGCATGGAGCGGGCCCGGACCACGACCAGCCGCCGCCGGGTGCGCGAGCTGAAGCGTTCCGCGCAGGCCATCGCCGTCGAGGCGGAGGTCGCCGAGCGTTCCGCCGAGCTCGCCCAGGCCCGCGCCGACGAGGCCCGCGCCCTGGCCGAGGAGTTCCGCAGCCGGGCCGTCAAGGAGGAGGAGAAGGCCGCCGCCCGGCTCAGTTCCCAGAAGTACCGCAGCCTGCCGTTCATCGGTGGCGAGTGGGTTCCCGTGACCGTTCCGGCCACCCGTTCCGGCGAGGCCGCGAAGCGTTCCGAGAACCCGGAAATTCAGTTCCCGCAAGGGGAGTCGGCCCCTTCGGCCCCGGCCGGGAACGGCTCGGAACGGGGTGAGCGGAACGCCTCCGCGCCGTCCGGGAACGCGGCCAAGACGGCCGGCGGGAACGGATCGGCGGACGGGTCGGAACGCGACCTGAGCGAGCACCTGAAGGCCGCGTTCCCGATCGCGCGGGAACTGGCGTACGCCGCCGCGAAGGACAAGCGCAAGCGGACCGGGAACGGCTTCTTCTCCCCGTACGTGCTCGCGGAACGCGTCGGCATCCGGCGCAAGGACGGCCCCGCACTCGTGGCCCTGCTGGAGGCCGAGCCCGGGTTCGCCGAGGCGATGGCCCAGGAGATCGAGAAGGCCCAGCGCGAGAACGCCCAGGACGACCAGAGCGACAAGACCGAGGAGATCAGCGCATGAGCGGAACGCCCCAGAAGTCCGGCAGCCTGCCGCCCCTGCTGATCCTGGCGGCCCCCGCCGGGATCACCACCCTGTGGGTCATGCCCGTGCACTACGGGTGGGACGGCCGGGACACGGCCATCGCCGCGGCGGTCGTCTTCCTCGCGGTCCTGGCCCTGCCCCGGGTGCCGGGGGTCCTGGCCGGCGCGGCCAAGACGGCGGCCAGGGCCACGAAGCGCAAGGCCAAGAACAAGAAGGACGGCAAGGACGACAGCAAGAAGAAGTAGCCCGGCCCCAGCCGGGGGCGGCGGATGGCACCGCCGCCCCCGACACCCCTCGAAACCCCCGCACCACGCAAGGAGTACGCACCCATGACCCAGCCCACCGACACCCCCGCCACCGGCGGCCAGGTCATCGACCTGATGGACCGGATGCCGCCGCAGCGGCGCGAGGCCCTGGAGAAGGCGGCCCGAGCCGAGGTCCAGAGCACCGCCTCCGGCATCGCCGACGCCAGCACCGGCACCGTCCAGCTCTCGGACGAGGTCGACGGCCAGGACCTGCCCGTGATCGAGCAGGTCGACGACGTCGCCCGCCGCCGCCTGCGCCTGCACCTGCCCGCCGCGCTGGTCAGCCGCGAGGTCTGGCAGCACCGCCGCGCGGTCCTGACGCACGCCGCCGGCTACCACGCCGCGCGCAGCCCCCTCTACCTCGGCCGTCTGGTCAAGCTGTCGTCCATCGGCCTGTGGACCGAGCTGGGCAGCGCGTGGAGCTACCTGTTCGTCACCGAGTACGGCGAGATGATCGCCGAGGCCCGCGCGCAGGCCAAGGCGAAGGGGTACGCCGACCACAGCGACGTCGCCCAGCTGCGGGCCGAGCGCCGCGCCATCGGCCAGGCCCGCCGCCGGGAGAACCTGACCGTTCTGTCCGCCACCGGCGTCACCTCCTACGTCGCCGTCGTCGTCGCCGTCGCCGAGGTCTGGGGCATGGCCATGGCCGCCCCGGCGCTGCTTCCGGTGGTCGGCGTGATGTACGCGTGCGGCGTGCGCGAAGTGCGGCGCCGGACCGAGCCGTTCGCCATCTTCGAGCAGGCCGCCGCCGCCGAGGACGCGCCGGTGTCGGACTCCACCATCAACGCCGCCCTGCGGAAGGTGAAGATCCTCGGTGAGGACGAGGTGGCCGAGCTGGTCGGCCCGATCCGGGCCGTGTCCATCAACGCGTGCGAGGCCACGCTCAAGCTGCCGTCCGGTGTCACCGCGCCGCGTGTGATCGCCGCCCGGGACGCCCTCGCAGAGGCCCTCAACGTCGAGGCGTCGTGGCTGGACGTGCGGCAGGCCGGCCACCCCAACCGGATCACGTTGTGGATCGCCACCTCCGACCCGTTCGCCGAAGCCCGTGTCTCCCCGCTGGTGGAGGCGCCGGAGCGGCAGGATGTCTGGAACCGCGGTATCCCGATCGGTTTCAACCGGCGCGGCGAGGTCGTCTACCTCAAGCTCAAGCACGTCATGGCCCTGCTGGGCGGCATGTCGCGCACGGGCAAGGGCATGCTGCTGCGGTCGATCATCTGCGGTCTCGGCCTGGACCCGCGAGTGAACATCCGCCTCGCGGCCGGCGCCAAGCCGGGCGAGCACATCGGCTACGCGCCCGTGTGCGCCACGTTCTTCGGCCGCCGGGCGGGACGGCTCGACCTGCTGCTGGACGCCGAGCTGGTCGAGGCGTACCGCCGAGAGGAGTTCCTGGAGGACCAGGGCCGGGCCAAGCTCAGCGAGAACGACTTGGAGCAGTTCCCGCTGGAGATCGTCATCATCGACGAGAGCCAGGAGTACACCCAGAATGCGGGTGCGCTCTCGCCCGACATCGTGGCGAAGATCGAGCGCCTCGCCGGGTTCGCCGCCGCGCTGAACATCGTGGTGCTGCTGGTCACCCAGGACCCCGACAGGAACACCGTCCCGCGCAAGTTCAAGTCCAACTCCGCGGTGCGGATTGCGACCAAGACCGGGTCCCCGACCCAGACGAACGCGATCCTCAAGGAGGGCGCGACCGGCAACGGCCTGCGGGCGCACGAGATCCCGTTCGAGCGCAAGGGCCTGACCATCGTCGACATCGACGGTGCGGCGGGCGAGCTGATCCGCTCGTACTTCATCGAGGACGAGGAGTACGACGGGGCCGCGCCGGTCATCGCCGCCGGCCGGACGCTGCGGGAGAGCTGCGGCCGGGCCCCGGGGCAGTTCGAGGACCCGATCGAGGACTTCCTCCTGGAGGCCACCGGCCTGTCCTCCTCCGGGGGCGGCCCCGGCGGCCGGGGCAAGCCGGGACGGCCGGAGGTCTCCGCGGCCGAGGTGACCGTGCTCGACGTGCTGCTGGGCGCCTTCCCGCCGGGAGTCGACCGGGTGCCGCTGGACGACGTGCGGACCGCTCTCGGCGACTGGGATCAGCAGTGGGCCCCGCGGCCCGAGGAGGAGGCCGCCGCCTACGCCGGGCGGATCGGAAAGGCCCTGGGCGACGCGCTCGCCGAGGAACTGGCCGGCACCGACGTGACGCTGGAGCCGACCCGGTGGCGAGACGGCTCCAACCGAGTCCGCGGCTACCTCAAGGCAGATGTCGAAGCCGCCTACGAGGCCGCCCGGAAGATCCAGAAATGACCCCTATCCCGGGTCCTGGCCCAGCGGGCATCACCGCAGGTCAGAGCCTGGCCCGACCGTAGGACACCCGTCGGGGGCCCTGGGACGTGTCCCAGGGCCCCCGGGCTCCGGGCCAGGGGTGTCCACCTCTCCCACCTGCGGTGATGTGCCCCGTCCCAGGCCATGTCCACCCCCCAAACCCACACATAACGATCTTGCTTGAGGAGTGCTCCGATCATGACCGAGCCCGTCCGTGCGGACGCGCAGCCCGTCTACACCATCACCCAGCACCGCCCGGCCGACGTGATCGCCGTATCCCCCGGAGCGGCTCCCGTCGCACCGCCCGCGCCGCCCACGGCGGGCGTCGAGCTCGTCACCCTGCCCGGCGGCGAACAGCGCTGGGCCTACGTCCAGCCCGGCCCCCTCCCGGTGCCCGCCGGCCCCGCCCGCCAGCCGGTCCCGGCCTGGGCGAAGACCGCCGCCCTACTGATGTGGTCGGCCGCCGGAAGCGCCGCCCTCGCCGGGTGGGGCCTCTCGCTGGCCGGTCCCTGGCTGGAGGCCCTGGCCTGGGCCCTGGTGGCGTTCGCCGCCGCCGTGACCGTCGTCGCCTTCGTGGTGCGCGGCCTGTTCTCCGGCCTCCGCCACCGCGGGGGAGGCGGAGGCAACCACGCCGAGGCCACCGCCACCGCGACCGGCCGGACCGTCCTCGGCGGCAAGGTCACCGCCACCGCAACCGCCATCGCCCGCAGTGAGTAAGGAGAAACCCTTGACCGCCACCCTCACGGTCGCCATCCGCGGCCCGCTCCAGATCAACGGCACCGCCGTGCGGTGCCCCGGCCGGGACCGGGCTCCGGCCCCCTTCCGGTTGAGCCTCATGGTGTCCGGCAACGACGTCATGGCCTCCTGCGGCCAGAAGCACCGGGGCACGGACGGAGGGCGCAAGGCCAGCTGCTTCTTCGCCGTCGAGCAGCTCACCCCCGCCATGGTCCGGCTCATCGCCGACAAGGCCCAGCCCAACCGGGCCTTCCGCGTGACCCTGCCCGGCGGCAAGGTCATCGAGGGCAAGCGCGGCCCCGCAGCCCAGCCCGCCCCTGCGGGCAAGGGCGGGACCGCCGCCGAGTCCTTCGCCGCGAAGAAGGCGGCCGCCCGCGGCGGCAAGGCGGCCCCGGCCCGCCGGAGCGGCGGCGGGACGATGGCCGCCGCACTCAACGCCGTCACGGCCGTGGCCGGCACCGCGACCGCGGCCGCCAATGCGGTCGGAGCCGGGGCCAACGCCATCGGCAAGGGGTTCGACATGGGGCGCGAAGGGTTCCGTACCGGACAGACCGCCATCAAGGCCGTCGACAGCGCAGGCGCCCGCCGCTTCGCCCGGGACAACGCCAACTCCGGCGGAGACGACGGAGACGGCCAGGCCGACGGCGAGTGACCGCCGCCCCCGGGGGCCCTGACTGGGGCGCCGGGGCCCGCCCCTTGCGCATTCGGTTCAAAGCTAGTATTGTTCTTTGTGTTGGGAGGGGGTGGCACTCCGACCGACACCACCACTCGAAACCCGACCTCGGAGGCATCCGTGCGCCGCTTCTCCAAGACCCGCCGCTGCACGCACTGCGACACGTACAACCACGCGCTCCGCCTGACCTGCATGGTCTGCCTGCTGCCGATGCCCGGCGTCACCCGCCTCCAGGCCCGCGCCGCCGGGATCGTGCGGCGGGCCGCCGGCCTGGCCGACACGATCGGCCGCGCGGCGTTCATCGGGCTCACCGCCGTCGCCCTCGTGCGCCGCGGCGCCGAGGTCGGCCTGGCCGACCTGGTCCCGGCCCTGGCCGCCTACGGCCTCGCCCAGATCACCGTGCACCTCCTGGACGACGCGGCCGAGTGGATCGCGCCCGGCCCGACCTGGCAGGAGGCGGCCGAGGCCCTTCACGAGACCGAGAAGAAGCTGGCCACGAGCGAGGACCGGGCCGCCGCCGTCGACGAGCTCAACCGGTACGGCGGGGTCTTCCCGGTCATCGGCATCCTGCGCGCGCTCGCGCTGCGCAGCCGGGCCGAGAAGGAAGCGGCCGAGGCCGCCGGTGACACCCAGGAGGCCCTCGCTCAGGAGCGGATGGCGGACGCGCTGACGGCCGCCGCCCGCGAGATGGACGCCGACGTGGAACGCGCCTGGTCCTGACGGCTGCCCGCGGTCCCGGCGCCCGCCGCCGGGGCCAAGGGGAGCCGGACAGGCCCGTCCGGTTCCGCATCCAGCGACCCGAAGAGACATCGCCCCATGGCGAAGTACGTCGTCACCGCCACCTCCCGCACCGACCAGAAGGTCAACGCCGTCACCGGCGGCCCGAGCGACCAGAAGGCGATCTACAGCGACCAGGAGCTGCGCGAGTTCCAGGCGGCCGCCGCCGCCGACCCGCGCGACCTGGAGGTCACGGTCCGCCCCCTGGACTGACCGCGCCCAGCCCCACCGGGGCGGCGGATGGCACCGCCGCCCCGGCCCCCTCGAAACCCGACACGAAGAAGGGCATCACCCCGTGATCCGCGTCATCTCCTTCGGCTACGGCCACGGCGAGCCCCCGGCCGCCGAAGTCACCTACGACCTGCGCGACCTGCTGCGCAATCCCTTCCATGACCCCGAGCTGAAGCACCTCACCGGCCTGGACCCGGCCGTGTACGAGCACGTCATGGACACCCCGGGCGCCGAGCCCCTCGCCCAGGCCGCCGCCTACCTCGCGGTCGGTCTCAACGAGACCACCGGCGCCGACATCACCGTCGCCTTCGGGTGCGTCGGCGGCCGGCACCGCTCGGTCGGACTTGCCCGCCGCGTCTGGGAGATCACCCAGCTCACCAACCGGCCCGTCACCGTCGACCACCGCGACGTCGACAAGCCCCTGCTGCCGCCCGGCGCCCACCGCGCACGGACCGCCTGACCAACCCCCGGCCCCGCGGCGCTGACCCAACCACCCCCATCCATCGCCGCCGGGCGGCGACACCCGCCGCCCGGCACCATGAAGAGAGATCAACAGACATGACTCAGCTCGCCCACCGCGACAGCAACCCCGAGCGCTCGTTCACCTCGACCGCCGGATACGCCGGGCCCGTCCTCGCAGACGTCACCTGCCCGACTGGCGTCGTGTACGTCACCGTCGACCGCTCCGCCGAGGTCGTCACAGTCCGCGTCCTCACGCAGGACGGCCCCGACAGCCCCGCAGGCAAGGCGGTCCGCGAGACCACCATCAAGCAGAACGCCGAGCACCTGGTCGTCGTCGTGCCGGACGTCCCGCAAGGCGTCGGCGGATTCGGGAACGTCTCGTTCACCTCGTACGGCGGCGGGGCGACGTTCATCGACGGCGTGCGGTACGACGGTCCGGTGTCCGTCGTCGACGGCCGGGTGATCAGCGGCGGCGGCGCGGTGAACATGACGAACGGCGTCGAAGTGCACATCACCGTGCCCGCCGGGTCTGGCGTCCGCTACCGGTCCGAGAACGGCAGTCTCTACACGTACGGCCCGGTCGCTGCCATCGAGGCGCAGACCAGCAACGGCAGCGTCAAGGTCGAACAAGTCGGCCGCCTCAAGGCCCGCGCGAGCAACGGCTCGGTCAAGGCCGGCACCGTCACCGAGTGGCTCGACGCCGAGACCGAAAACGGCTCGGTCAAGGCCGAGGACTATGCCGGGTCTGCCTGTCGCGTCCGTGCGAGTAACGGCTCGATTGCGCTCACCGTGGCGTCCGGCGCGTCCGGACGCATCGAGGCCCGCGCCGGCAACGGCAGTGTCAAGCTCTACGGCGTGCGCGACCGGACTGACCTCGGCGTCGACGCCACCGCCGGTAACGGCACCGTCCGGAAGCACTGACCACCCCGACCACCCGGGCGGCCGCCGTATGGCGGCCGCCTCTCGCCCGCGCGACCGGGCGGAGAGGGATATGCACCCGCTCAGCGGCTCGTGCCTGGTCCTCCGCCCTGGCTGAACTGACCCTGCTTGCTACGGATTCGCACCTGACTCGTTGCAAGTTAGGTTAAAAGCTGGTATTGTTCTTTGTGTTGGAAGGGGGTGGCACCCCGACCGACACCACCACTCGAAACCCGATCACACCGGAGGACGACACCGTGTCGGACACCACCACTACCGAGGACCAGGCCGCCAAGGATCGCGCCGACTACGAGCAGGCGCAGGCGAGGCGTGAGGCCCAGAGCAACCGCGTCAACGGGCTCGGCTACTAGCCCAGGCGCGTCCGGTGCGGCCTGCCCTGAGCGGGCCGCACCGGGGCTCCGCCTCCACCACCTCCACAGGGCCGCCCAGGGCGGCGGCCGCCTGCCTTCCCTCGTACGGAGCTTGCTGAAGATGACGACCTGTCCGACCCACCAGACCACCGCCCCGCCGGCGCCCGACATGCCCCACCGCCCCCAGCACACGAGGCTGGTGTGCAAGGGCTGCGGCGCCGCCGCGGGCAGCCCGGCGGAACGCCGGGCCCACCACTGCCCGTGCTGCGGCGAGCGGTTCGCGGACGGCTGCACCGGCCAGCCGCGCCGCCGCACCTGCCCGCACTGCGGCACCCTCGACACTCACACCAGCCAGTGGATCCCGCCCGCCGACCCCATGGCGGACTTCCTGGGCAACCGCTACACCCGAACCCCGTGGTTCCGGGCGTGGGAAGAGGCGTCGATCCGCTTCGGGCACGACCTCGCCCACCACCTGGTCCAGGTGACCACCGAGATCGACCGGACCCACATGTACGGCGAGATCGTCTTTGGCCGTCACGTGCTCGGCGTCCGGTACGGCACGCGGTTCGAGGCCGCGAGTCCCTGCCCGCGACGCGACGAGTGCCGCCGGGGCCGCGTGTGGACGCCCGTGTGGACCCGCGAGGACCTGCTCAACGTGCATCTGCACGGCGCGGGCCCCGGGGCCTCCGGCTGCGACCGTGCCCGGATGCACTCCGAGGGGGCGGGATGAGCGTCTACTCCCTCCGGCGTCTCGACCACGTACCCCGCAGCACCCGGGGCATCGTCGGCTGGGACGCCCAGCTCGCCACGTTCTACACCCAGGTCTGGCAGGTGGCCCGCCGCGACGGCGCCCTGATCCGCAACCTCGTCGCGGCGGGCATCCACCCGTACGAGATCGACGACCCCGCCGCCGTCGTGGACCTGGCCCGGCCCTACGCGCACATCCCCGAGGACCTGCACGAGCGGCTCGCCGCTGACCGTCTCACCGAGGGCGACCCGACCGAGGGTCGCCTGCGGGATGCCCTGGTCAAGCGGCGGGCGGCCGCCGTCCGCTGAACTGCCCCGGGGCGGCCGTCATGGCCGTCACCCCGTCCGTCGCCCCGGGCCCTCCCCTTCGATGCGAACACCGAAAGGAAGCCACGCCATCATGCCGTCCGCGATAGAGACCGGCGCCTTGCTCGACCGTGCCCGCACCGACCTCGCCCGGCCCGACGCCAGCCCCCACGAGCTGCGCAGCGCCCTCGCCCAGGTCGTGCCCGCCGTCGAGATGCTGCTGGCCGAGGTCTCCACGCTCAGCGGTCAGCTCGCCCAGGCCCGCACCTGCCCGGTCACCGGACTGCCCACCCGAGCGGCATGGACCGCACGGGCCCGCGAGATCGTCGCGGTGGGCCCGGCCGCGGCCCTCCTCGTCGACCTCGACGCGTTCAAGCCGGTCAATGACCGGTTCGGGCACGACGCCGGGGACGCCGTCCTTGCGGCCGTCGGCTCACGCCTGGCCGAGTGGGCCGCCGCCGAGGGCGCCGAGGCCGGGCGGTTGGGCGGCGACGAGTTCGCCGCGATCCTCCCGGACGCCTCCGACCTGCCCGCACGCGTGGCCCGCCTGCACGCCGCGCTGACTCGGCCCGTCCGGTACGAGGGCCTGCGCCTGGAGGTCGGAGCGTCCATCGGCACCGCCCGCACGGTCGACACCGACCCCGGACCCGCCGGCACCCACGGTGCCCTGCTGTCCGCGCTGCTGAAGAACGCCGACGCCTCGATGTACCGCGCCAAGGGGCGCGGCCGCCGAGGCCGCCGCCTGGCCCGGCTTCTTCCCCTGTCCACCCGTCGGCTCGCCGACGTCCTCACCTTCCGAAAGGCCGCTTGATGTCCACCGCTCCGATCACCCTGCCGTTCGAGACGCCCGCGCTGATCCTCCTGGTCGGCGCGAGCGGCACCGGCAAGACCCGCGTATCGCGGATGTTCCAGCCCTGCCAGGTCCTGCGGGCCGACGACTTCCGCCGGATGTGTGCCGACGACCCCGGGAACCAGTCGGTCAGCGGAGCCGCCTGGCAGGCCCTGGAGACCGTGCTCCGCGCGCGGCTCGCCCTGCGCTTGACGACGGTCGTGGATGCGACCTTCGCCGAGGAGGGCCTGCGCCGCCGCTTCGCCGAACTCGCCGACGAGTACGGGGTCCTCTCCTATGCGCTGGCGATGAGCACGCCGCCGGACCTGGCCCACACCCGCAACGCCGCCCGGACCGGCACCACTCGCGTCCCGGCGCACGTCGTGGACAACCAGTTCGCCCAGCTCCGTGAGGCGTCCCCCAATGCCGAGGGCATCGACCGGACCGTCCTGGCCGAGACCCTCCCCGTGCTGGGCGCCGCGCTTGAGCGGCTGGCCGCTGAGGAGGAACGGACCGCCGACCTGGCCGACGTCCGCCGCGTCTTCGGCGAGGCCGCGACCGAGCTGTTCGCCTGGGACGCCACCAGCTCCGACCCGCAGTTCCGCACCGGCACCTTCGCGGCCGGAAGCGAATCCCTGCGGGTGCGCTGGATGGACGATGGTGACCCCTACGACCTGCGGTTCGAGGCGCTCGTCTCCTGCCCCACCGACTGGTGCGTCGGCCCGGCCTGGACGCCGGTGCGGTCGGTTGCCGAACTGGCCGCTGCCCACCAGAACAACCCGCTCGACGACACCCAGTGCGTCTACTGCGACGCCTGACCGGCGGCCCCGTGGGCGACGGTGCGGGCCGCCCTGTTGTACGCACGTCCATTCCGTGACCTCCCCCGGAACCGGCTGTACGCAAAGAAGCGGGCCGGTATGGTGGCCCATTGCTCCCCGCCGACGCGGGGGTGGACCGATCGCAGAACTCGCCGTTCCGGCCGGTCGAATGCTCCCTTTACCCGCCGACGCGGGGGTGGACCCGCGGGCCCGTTCATGGCTTCGCTGCGGCCTTCTTGCTCCCCGCCCCTGCGGGGATGTCCCTCACAGTTTTCAGCGGCTTCGCTGCTCAGTCGTCTGCTCCCCGGGCCTGCGGGGATCGACCGGAGAGGAATGACGGTGTCCCGCAACGCACAGCCCCACCCGCTGGCTCTGTACGCGAGCCGGATCGACCCAGAGGGGGTCTACACGCTTCGGCAGGTTGCCGCCCTGTTGGAGTTGGCTCCCACGAGCGTGAGCGGCATGGTCAATCACGGCTGGTTGCCTGGCAGCAGAATGCGACCACTTGCACGTGGCGGCCGCCAACACACGTGGACTGGGAAGCAACTGATCCGGATTGCCAACCGGCCGATCAGGGTTACCTACGACCACGAGAGGTTCTCGGCCTCCACGCTGTACCGCGTCGGCTGCCGGTGTCCCGCCTGCACACGCGCCCACAGCCAGGACAGCCAGGCGCGGCGGCGGGCACTCGCCGAGGAGGCGTTCACCGCCGAACAGCGTACCCAGCTGCTCGATTTGGTGAGTGAGGAGGTCCCGGTGCCCGAGGCCGCCAAACGGGTCGGGGTGACTATCGGTCAGGTCTACGGCCGGGCAACCTGGGATGCCGCGTTCGCCGAGTCACTCGACGAGGCGGCATGGGCCCTGTGCGTCCTTGGCGCGGATGACCCCAAGTGCAGCACCGCCGCCGGGTACCGGGGGTGCGAGTCCGGGACATCCCCGCGGCCGCCCTGCCGGGGAACGGGCTGTCGGGAGTGGCGGCGCGGTGCGTCGCAGCAAGAACGTGGCGCCCTCCCGGAGCTTGTCGGGCAGGGCTGAGCGTCAGGACGTGAAGGGCCCCGGCCGACCGCGCCGGGGTCCTTCGCTTGCTCGGCCCGCCCGAAGGCCGGCAGCAGCTTCTTTGCGGGTGCCGGCGGTGAGAAAACGCCTGGTCAAGTGCACTCTCAGGCTTCCATATCCTCTCTAGGGGTGGTAATGTTCTTGTTGTTGGAAGGGGGTGGCACCCCGACCGGCACCATCACTCGAAACCCCCTTGGAGGACCCCTTGACCCACGCTCGCCGCGCCCGCACCGCCATCGCCGCGATGCTCGACCACCCGGAAGCAACCCGCAGGCCCCTCCCGTCCGTGAAGGCGGCCCGCGCGGCCCTGCGCCCCCTGGGCAGCCTCTCCCGCAAGGCCCGCGACCAGGAAGGCGCCACCACCGCGCGGGAACTGGTGGCCATCGCCGTCCGCGACGCGCTCGCCGACGCCTTCCACCTCGGGCGCACCTACGCGCTCAGCCCCCAGGACCTGGAGCAGCTCCACATCGTCCGCCTCTCGGGGCGCCCCTTCCCCGACGGGACCACGGACCGCACCGTGGCGCTCGCCTGCTACGTGGGCAACCTCCGACGCCTCGCCGACGCCTACGGGCTGAGCGAGGACCACCTGGTCGACAGCGCGGAGGAGGTCTACAAGGACGAGATCGCGTGACCGCCCGGCCGGGGCGGCGGCGCGTGCAGCGCGGCGCCCGAGGGCTTCACGGTCACCGCGTCCACGGACGTCGTGCCGGTCG
>NZ_JAPSIW010000518.1 GCF_031178505.1 Streptomyces sp.
TCCAGCCGGGCCAGTACCGCCTCCAGCTGCGCCGGTGTCCCGCACAGCCGCCAGTCGTGCGCGTCGAGCCGGGTCTCCAGTTCCAGCCGGGCGCAGTCCTTGCCGGCCAGCCAGCGGGTCAGCCCGGCGGCGACCTCCTCGTGCCGCCGCTGACCGCCGTACTCGTGCTGGCCGTGGGTGAGGACGACCCCGACGACCGGCCGGGCGGGCAGGGCGGGCGCGCGGGCGGCCAGGTCCGGGGTCGGATCCGTGCCGGCGGCGTCCCGGGCCAGCACCCGGTGGAAGCCGGTGACGGCGGGGGAGCCGGGGTCGATCACGGAGACGCCGACGGCGATCCGCACACAGTGCGCGAACCGCCGGTGCAACTCCTCGACCTGCCATCCGTGGGCGGGCCCGCACACGAAGACCAGCCGGGTGTACGCCGCCGGGTCCAGGTCCGCGAAATGGGGCCCCTCAGCCCGGAACCCCGGGCTCCACACGACGTCGTACGCGAGCCCGGCGCTCCCCAGCACCTCCTCCACCCGCCGCAGCGCGAGGACGTCCCCGGCGGTCGCCTCCCCGTGCAGGAAGCTGAACCAGCCGGTCACCAGGATCTTGTCTCGTCCGTGCACAGTGCGCACGGGTGCCCCGGGGCGGGTACGGCAATCACGGGCGCCCGCCACACCGTCGTGGCCCGACCGTGGAAGCCGGACGACGCCCTCGTCGTCGAACCCTTCGGTCCCTCGCCGGGGCACAGCGGGACGAGGGCGCGGCGGAAGGGGAGCGGATGCCGGCGGCGACGCACCCGGAGCGGCGTACGACATCCGTTTCGGGACGGTACGCGGCTGACGTGGAGAGGGGGCGTTGCGGGCCGCTCGTGGAGGCCCGCAGCGCCCCCTGGTCTGTCACCCGAGGGTCACTCGGGAGTCCTGCGCGGGTGGTGCGCCGCGGGCGGCGGCTGCGGACACGGACGCGCGGCGCCGGCCGGAGCGGCAGGTCTGGTGCGGAAGAGCCCGAACATGAGTCTCCTCGGGTTTTGCCGGTGGGGGGTCGCCCGGAGTGGGGGGTTGCACGGGGGTCTCGGGACAGACCCCCGTATGCCCGGGCGAGCGGCACGTGCACACGCTAGAACCGGCCGCGGGACCGGCCCAATGAGGGAACCCCCTAGGGGGAGCCGGGCAGGGAAAACCCTCGGTCCGTCACCTCCGCCCGCCGCAGCGGGAGATGTCTCACTCGGGCCGCGGGCCGGCCGCCAGCCGGACGATGTCGACGCGGGAGCGGATGCCCAGCTTGCGGTAGACCCGGGTCAGCGTCGCCTCGACGGTCTTGACGCTCACGAACAGGCGCCCGGCGATCTCCCGGTTGGTGGCGCCCTCCATGACCAGCGCGGCCACCTGACGCTCCATCGAGGCCAGCCCCGCCAGCGCCTCGGGGTGGGGAGCGCGCGCGGGCTGCGGACCGGCCTCCGGCGCGGCGAGCGCGGCCTCCACCCGCCGCAGCCAGGGCAGCGCCCGGCAGCTCCGGAACAGCCGTGCCGCCTCGTCGTACGACGCGGCCCGCGGGGCCCGTCCCGCCCGGTCCCCGCTCAGCTCCGCCAGCGCGAGGGCGGCCCGGGCCTCCTCCAGGCCGTAGCCCAGTGCGGCCAGCCGTTCCCGGGCCGACGTCAACCGCGTGACGGCCCCCCGGTGCTCACCGCGCGCCGCCCGCACCAGCGCCTCGGCCCGGTCCAGCACCGCGAGCACGCTGCCCCGGCCGAGCCGCAGCGCGTGCGCCCGCGTGACCTCGATGACGTCCAGGGCCTCGGCCGGCTCCCCGGTCCGCACCAGCGCCTCCGCCAGGTCGCCCTGCCACCGGCCCCGCGCCGGGTCGGTGATGCCCGCGCCCGCCTCCAGCTCCCGCACCCGCCGCAGCGCCCGTACCGCCGCCCGCGCGTCACCCGCGACCAGGGCGGCGTGGCCCAGGGCCGCCAGCGCCCGCGACAGGTACACGGCGTCTCCGTCCTCCTCGGCCCGCCGCACCGCCTCCCGCGCCAGCGTCAGCGCCCGCTCCACGTCCCCGCCGGCCGCCTCGGCGAGCGCGGCCTGCATCGCGCCGGCGCCCTCCCCGATGCCGGCGTCGCGGGCCAGCGTCAGGCTCTCTCGGGACAGCTCCAGGGCCCGCCCGCAGTGCCCGGAGTGCAACTCGGTCTCGGCCAGGAAACGCAGATAGTGGACCTCGCTCTCGGCCATGCCGCGCCGGCGCACCTCGCGCAGCAGCCCGGTGACGGCGGTGCGCGCCTCGGCGAGCTGGTCGCTCATCACCAGCCACCGGAACCGGGCGGAGCCGGCCCCGTTGTGATGGCAGGCGACCCGCGCGTCCTGCGGCTCCGCCAGGGCCCGCCCGATGGTCTCCGGGGCGTCCGGATGCCCCATCAGCGTCTCGGCCTGCGCCTGGAACGCCAGCGCCAGCAGTTCGGTGCGCCGGTCAGCGGCCTCGGCCGCCAGCCGGGCCGCGTGCGCGGCCTCCTCGCGGCCCTGCGCGAAGTCGCCCTGCACCACCAGGGAGCGCCAGGCCAGCTGGTAGTGGACCAGGGCGAGCAGGCGCGGGTCCTCGCCCGCGTCGGCCAGCGCCTGCGGGAAGGCGGCGTCGACGTCGGCGATGGCCTGCCCGGCGGCCTCGATCACCACCATCCAGGCCCGTACCCGCTCGTCGGGCGCGCCGGCCCGGGTCAGCACCTCGCGGGCGATGTCCCGGGCGAGGTCCGGCTCGCCCGCGGTGATCGCGTCCTCGGCCGCGGTGAGCCGGCGCTCGTCCGGGCCCGGGGTGCCGTCCGGCGGGGTGTGCCGGGCCGCGAGCAGACCCAGCGACGCGGCCACCGACGGCGCCCCGCGGTCCCGGGCCAGCGCGGCGGCCTCGGCGAGCCGGTCCGCCACCTCCGGGTCGGTGCCGGTGGTGGCCAGGGCCAGGTGCCGGGCGCGTTCGATCGGGTCGGAGGCGGCCGTGGACAGCGCGGCGTGCGCGGCCCGCCGTTCCGGCGCCGGCGCCTCCGCGTACAGGGCGGCCGAGATCAGCGGGTGCGCGAACCGTACGGCCGGGCCCTCCGGGTCGGTCGCCAGCAGCCCCAGGGCCGCCGCCTGCGCGGTCTCCGCCTCGGCGTTCTCCCGGCCAGCCGCGTGCAGCAGCGCCGGGGTCGGGCGGGCACCGGCGCTGGCGACCAGCAGGGTACGGCGGGCCTCGTCCGAGAGCATCTCCAGCCGGGTCAGGACCAGGGCGCGCAGCGAGGTCGGCACCGGCAGCGGCTCGCCCGGCCGGGGCGGGGTGGGGCTCTCGGCCAGCGCCCGGCCCAGCTCCAGGGCGAAGAGCGGGTTGCCGCCGCTGGTGCGGTGGATGTCACGGACCGTGGAACGGGGCAGGCCCGCGTAGCCCCGCTCGTCGAGCAGCGCCGACACCTGGGCGCGGGTCAGCGGGCCCAGGCGGACCGCGCGGGTGTCCGGCGGGGACGCCCGCAGATGGCGGTCGTACGCCGCGCCCTGCGCCTCCGGTCCCTCGGTGCGCGCCGCGCACAGCAGCCGTACCGGGGTGTCGCCCAGGCGGCGGGCGGCGAAGCCGAGCAGTTCGGCGCTGGCCGGATCCAGCCACTGCAGGTCGTCGGCGACGACCAGCACCGGGCCCTCGGCGGCGAGGGCGCGCAGCGCGGAGAGCACGGCCAGGCGCAGCGCCAGCCCGTCGCGCTGGAGCGTGGACTCGCCGCGTCCGGTGAGCGCCGACTCCAGCGCGGTGGCCTGGGCGTCGGGCAGCACCGGGGTCACCCGGTCCAGGACCAGGCCCAGGAGGTCGGCGAGGGCGAGGAAGGGGAGGTGGGATTCGGACTCGGTGGCGGAGCAGCGCAACACGGTGTGCGCCGTACCGGCGTATTCCGAGGCCAGTGCCCGCAGCACCGTCGACTTCCCGATGCCGGCGGGTCCGTGCAGCAGCACACTTCCCCCTCGGGAGAGCTGCTCGCGCGCCGCGCCGAACGACTCCTCCCGCCCGATGACCAGGTCGGAACGGCACCCGGCAGACTCCGTGAAGTCCCGTCGCACGGCGACCGCTCCCCTCCGTATGTCGTGTCCCGGCCAATGTTAGGCAACGGCCGGTCGCGTCACGGCGGGACGACGGGGTGAGGGGAACGACGCGGGCGGCGAGAACCGAACGCGGCACACGACGGAGAAGAGCCGGCCGTCACGGCAGCAGGCCCGCGCGGCGCGCGGCGACCACGGCAGCCCCGCGCGTGCGCGCCCCGAGCTTGCGCATGGCCGAACGGAGATAGCCCTTGACGGTCTCCGGGCCCACCCCGAGCCGTTCGGCCGCCGCCGCGTTGGTCGCGCCCGCCGCCACACAGGCCAGCACGTCCACCTCGCGCGGCGTCAGCCGCACCTCGTGCGGGCCGGGCCCGACGCCGGGGGCCAGCAGTCCGCACGCCCGCAGCAACTCGTCGCGCAGCGCCGGGTCGGTGATCCTGGGCGCCAGCGCCCGTAGCGCCGCGTGCGCCTCCCGCACCTGTTCCCAGGCGGTGACGGAGCCCGTGGGCGCGGGCACCGGCTGCGGCCGGGCCGCCGCCAGCAGCTCGCCGGCCTCGTCCCGCAGCACCAGCGCCTGTTCCACGTCCCGCGCCGCCGCCACGGCCGCGCCCAGCGTCCGGTCGCCCAGCGGCTGGGCCGCACGCAGGGCGCCGTACAGCACGCCGCGCACCCGGCGCCGTACGACCACCGGCACCGCCACCACCGAGCGCAGCCCCTCGGCGGCGACCGGGAGGTCGTACTCGTGGCTGATCTGCCGGGAGACGGAGTAGTCGGTCACCGCACATGGCCGCGACAGCGCCACCGCCTTGCCGCCCAGGCCGTTGCCGGAGGTCACCGCCAGGGCGCTGAGCGCGCCCGTCGAGGTGCCGCTCAGCTCGCTGATCCGCACCTGCCGCCGCCCCGGTTCCACCAGCCCGCCGAAGGCGACCGGCAGCCCGGTCGTACGCCGCAGCCGCACCAGCGCACTGCGGATCTCCACCCCGTCGGCCGCGTCCACCGCCACTCGTCCCGCCCTTCTCGCGCCCGTCCCGGGGCGCACACCCCCGTTCGGGGGTAGTGAGACCTGCATCACGGATTACACGATGGCAGAGAGCCGCCCGGCAAGGTCCGGCACGAAGGAGGACAGATGACGACGGCCACGGAGCTGTT
>NZ_JAPSIW010000519.1 GCF_031178505.1 Streptomyces sp.
GTGGTCTCGCCGCCGGTGACGTAGTGGTGCCCGTACGACACGCCGTGCCCGGCGGGCACCTGCTTCACCAGGGCGACGCTCGCCTTGAGCGTCATGACGGGCCGCAGGCCCAGTTCGGCGGAGGTGCCGAGGTCGGGGCTCGGCGAGACGCCGTACAGCGCGATGCCCGGCCGGACCAGGTCGAAGTGGGTCTCGGGGAGGGTGAGGGTGGCCGGCGAGTTGGCGATGTGCCGGACCTCGGGCTCCACGCCCGCCTTCTCGGCGTGGTCGAGCATCGAACGGAAGGTGTCGAGCTGCGCGGCGATGGACGGGTGCCCGGGCTCGTCGGCGCAGGCGAAGTGCGACCACAGGCCGGTGACCCGGACCAGGCCCTCCTCCTGCGCGCGCAGGGCCTCGCCGACGAGCTGGGGCCAGTCGGCGGGCTGGCAGCCGTTGCGGCCGAGACCGGTGTCGGCCTTCAGCTGCACCCTGGCGGTACGGCCGGTGCGGCGGGCGGCGGCGCGGACCTCCTCCAGCGCCCACAGGCCGCTGACGGACATGTCCAGGTCCGCCTCGATCCCCTCGTCCCACGGGTCGCCGGGCGTCCACAGCCAGCACATGACCGGCACGTCGGTGATGCCGGCGGCCCGCAGCGCGAGGGCCTCGTGCGGGGTCGCCGTCCCGAGCCAGTCCGCACCGGCCTCCAGGGCGGCGCGGGCGCAGCGGACGGCGCCGTGTCCGTACGCGTCGGCCTTGACCACGCCCATGATCCGGACGTGGGGGGCGACGCGGGCGCGCAGCGTGCGGACGTTCGCACGCAGCGCGCCGAGGTCGATCTCGGCGCGGGCTCGGCGGGGCGGCGGTGTCTCAGTCATCGCGCCCAGTCTCTCAGGTGCGGGCTCCCCGGCCGCGTACCCCGTCTGTCGCCCCGATCACGCTCCCGCGCGCGGACCCCGGCCGTCCGGCCCCGCACCCCCGGCGGACCTGCGGGGCACCGGCGGCCGTCCGGCACCGCCCACCGTTCCCCGGCGGCCCGAACGAGCTTGTCGATCAATGAAGTTGACGGCGGGATACGTGACCTCCACCGCCCTTCCGGAGCGGTCCCGCCCCGGGCCGCGCACCACCGGCTACCGTCGGGGTGGGCGCGACGCGGACCCCCCGGCGGTCGCACGCCCCTCTCCGAACCCGCCCCGCCGAAGGACCCCGCACCGTGACCGTCGCCCGTTCCGTCGCCCTGTTCGCCGTCGCCGCCCTCTTCGAGATCGGGGGGGCCTGGCTGGTGTGGCAGGGCGTCCGCGAGCACCGGGGCTGGGTCTGGATCGGCGCGGGCGTCGTGGCGCTGGGCCTGTACGGGGTGGTCGCCACCCTGCAGTCCGACGGCGACTTCGGCCGCATCCTGGCCGCGTACGGCGGGGTCTTCGTCGCCGGGTCGATCGCCTGGGGCATGGTGGCCGACGGCTACCGCCCGGACCGCTTCGACGTCATCGGCGCGCTGGTGTGCCTCGCCGGCATGGCCGTGATCATGTACGCGCCGCGCGGCCACTGACACGTCCGGGCGGGGGACGGACCGGCCGCCCGCGCCCCCCTGCTACGGCGCGGTCACGTCCCGCCACGCCGCCGGCAGGGCCGCCGCCACGTCCGTCGCCGTCAGCGGCGCCCCCGGGCCCGTCGCGTGACGGGCGGCCAGGCCGTGCAGGTAGGCGGCGCAGGAGGCCGCGTCCAGGGGATCGAGCCCCGCCGCCAGGAGGGAGCCGGCGAGGCCGGAGAGGACGTCGCCGCTGCCGGCGGTGGCGAGCCAGGAGGTACCGGTGGGGTTCACCCGTACGGGCTCGGCGCCCGGTCCGCACACCAGCGTCGTCGAGCCCTTGAGCAGGACCGTCGCGCCGAAGCTGCCCGCCAGTTCCCGCACCGCCGCCAGCCGGCCCGCCTCCACGGACGCGCGCGGGGCGCCGAGCAGGGCGGCGGCCTCGCCGGCGTGCGGGGTGAGGAGGGTCGGCGCCCGGCGGGCCCGTACGGCGGCGCGGTCCAGGCCGCGCAGCCCGTCGGCGTCCACGAGCACCGGCACGTCGGAGTCGAGCACCTCCGCGACGGCGGCGGCCGCGCCGGGCCCGTCACCGAGCCCGGGTCCGACGACCCAGGCCTGCACCCGTCCGGCCTTCTCCGGGGGCCCCGCGTGCACCAGGGTCTCCGGGTGCGCGGCGATCACCGCGTCGCCCGCCGGCCCCACGTACCGCACCGCCCCCGCCCCGCCCCGCAGCGCCCCGGAGACGGCGAGGACCGCCGCGCCGGGATAGCGGGCGGAGCCGGCGACGACGCCGACGACACCGCGCCGGTACTTGTCGCTCTCGGCACCCGGCCGGGGCAGCAGCCGGGCCACGTCCTGGTGCTGGAGCGCCTCCAGGTCGGGCACGGACGGCAGGTCGAGGCCGATGCCGACGAGCCGTACGGCCCCGGCGTACTCGCGGGCCGGGTCGACGAGCAGACCGGGCTTGTACGTACCGAAGGTGACCGTCGCGTCGGCCCGCAGCGCCTCCCCCGCGACCTCGCCCGTGTCGGCGTCGACGCCGCTGGGCAGGTCGACGGCGACGACGAAGGCGCCGGAGCCGCGCGCGGCCCGCGCGAGGGGGACGGCGTCGGGGCGGAGCCCGCCCCGCCCGCCGATGCCGGTGATGCCGTCGAGGACGAGGTCGGCGGCGGCGAGCACCGCGTACGGGTCGTCCTCGGGGCCCCCGACCACGCGCCCCCCGGCCGCCCGGAGCGCCGCGAGGCCGCCCTCGTGGGCCCGCGTGCCGAGCAGGACGGCGCTCACGCCCGCCCCGCGCCGGGCGAGCCGGGCCCCGGCGTACAGGGCGTCGCCGCCGTTGTCGCCGCTGCCGACGAGGAGCACGACCCGCGCCCCGTACACCCGCCCCTTGCCCAGCAGCGAGCAGCAGGCGGCGGCGAGTCCGGCGGCGGCCCGCTGCATGAGCGCCCCTTCGGGCAGCCGCGCCATGAGGTCGGCCTCTGCGGCCCGGACGGTCTCCACACGGTAAGCGGTTCGCATGGTCAGCAGTCTGCCCCAGGGCCTCCCGGCTCACCCGGATCGGCCCCGCGCGGCCGGGGCCGGGCGCAAGACCGTGCCGGGCCGGCCGCCGCCCCGGACCGCCGCCGACCGCACCGGCGGGAACCGGTCGGCCCCCTCACCCCTCCGCGATCACCACCGCCGACGCCACCCCCGCGTCATGGCTGAGCGACACGTGCCAGTGCTTCACGCCCAGCTCCGCCGCCCGCGCCGCGACCGTGCCCCGGACCCGCAGGCGCGGCTGCCCGGTGCCCTCGACGTACACCTCGGCATCCGTCCAGTGCAGCCCGCCGGGCGCCCCGAGCGCCTTCGCCACGGCCTCCTTCGCCGCGAACCGGACGGCCAGCGAGGCGATGCCCCGCCGGTCGCCGCTCGGCAGCAGCAGTTCCCGCTCGACGAAGAGGCGCTGGAGCAGCCCCGGTGTGCGCTCGACCGACGCGGCGAACCGGTCGATCTCGGCCACGTCGATCCCCACCCCGATGATCATGCGTTGTCGTTCCTCACTCCACCGTCACGGACTTGGCCAGGTTCCGCGGCTGGTCCACCTCGTTGCCGCGGGCGGTGGCCAGTTCGCAGGCGAAGACCTGGAGCGGCACCGTGGCGACGAGCGGCTGGAGCAGCGTGGGGGTGGCCGGGACGCGGATGAGGTGGTCGGCGTAGGGGGCGACGCTCTCGTCGCCCTCCTCGGCGATGACGATGGTCCGCGCGCCGCGCGCCCGGATCTCCTGGATGTTGGAGACGATCTTGTCGTGGAGGACGGACCGCCCGCGCGGCGAGGGCACCACGACGACGACCGGCAGGTCGTCCTCGATGAGCGCGATCGGCCCGTGCTTGAGCTCGCCCGCGGCGAATCCCTCGGCGTGCATGTACGCGAGTTCCTTGAGCTTCAGCGCGCCTTCCAGGGCCACCGGGTAGCCGACGTGCCGGCCCAGGAAGAGGACGGTGTCCTTGTGGGCGAGCGAACGGGCCAGGGCCCGGACGGGCTCCATGGTCTCCAGGACCCGTTCGACCTCGTCGCCGATGCGCGCGAGCTCCCGTACGACGGCCTGGATCTCGTCGCCCCACTTGGTGCCGCGCACCTGGCCCAGGTAGAGGGCGAGGAGGTAGCAGGCGACGAGCTGGGTGAGGAAGGCCTTGGTGGAGGCGACGGCGACCTCGGGCCCGGCGTGGGTGTAGAGGACGGCGTCCGACTCGCGCGGGATCGTGGACCCGTTGGTGTTGCAGATGGCGAGGACCCTGGCGCCCTGCTCGCGGGCGTGCCGCAGCGCCATGAGCGTGTCCATGGTCTCGCCGGACTGGGAGATGGCGATGACCAGGGTGCGCCGGTCGAGGATGGGGTCCCGGTAGCGGAACTCGCTGGCGAGCTCGACCTCGCAGGGGATGCGGGTCCAGTGCTCGATGGCGTACTTGGCGATGAGCCCGGCGTGGAAGGCCGTGCCGCAGGCGATGACGACCACCTTGTCGGCCTCCCGCAGGACGGCCGCCGGGATGCGCACCTCGTCCAGGGTGAGCCGGCCGGTCGTGTCGATCCGGCCGAGGAGGGTGTCGGCGACGGCCTTGGGCTGCTCGGCGATCTCCTTGAGCATGAAGGAGGCGTAGCCGCCCTTCTCGGCGGCGGAGGCGTCCCAGTCGACGTGGTAGGCGCGGACGTCGGCGGGGGTGCCGTCGAAGTCGGTGACGGTGACGCCCTCGCGGGTCAGCTCCACCACCTGGTCCTGGCCGAGTTCGATGGCGGAGCGGGTGTGGGCGATGAAGGCCGACACGTCGGAGGCGAGGAAGTTCTCGCCCTCGCCGACGCCGACGACCAGGGGCGAGTTGCGGCGGGCGCCGACGACCACGTCGGGCTGGTCGGCGTGGACGGCGACCAGCGTGAAGGCGCCGTCGAGCCGCCGGCACACCAGCCGCATGGACTCGGCCAGGTCCCCGACGGAGGAGAACTCCTCGGCGAGGAGGTGCGCGACGACCTCGGTGTCCGTCTCGGACAGCAGGTCGTGCCCGCGCTCGGCCAGCTCCTCGCGCAGGGCGGCGAAGTTCTCGATGATCCCGTTGTGCACGACGGCCACCCGGCCCGCGTTGTCGAGGTGCGGATGCGCGTTGGCGTCGGTCGGCCCGCCGTGCGTGGCCCA
>NZ_JAPSIW010000520.1 GCF_031178505.1 Streptomyces sp.
CCACCCCGGGGAACTCCTCCCCGGGACGCCGCCCTTCGCCGCCGGTCCCGCCACCGGCACCGCGGCTCCCGTTCTCCCGCCCGCCGGACCGACCGCCGGCGCGGCCCCTGGGGCAGACCCCGGGCGAGCCGCGGAGCCGCACCCGGAACGCGGCCTCGGAGCACGCACCGGAGGGATCCGGCCGGCCCTCGAGGCGGCTCCGGGCCCTGGACCCGGCACGGACCTCGTGCCGGTGCCCGGGCCGGCCCTGCGGCCACCGCCCGGCGGTGCCTCCGGCCCGGCGCGGGACGCCGGGGCCGGTGCCGCACCGGGGCCGGACGCGTCTCGCCGTACCGGTGCCGCACCGGAACCGGACCCGCCCCGTCGTGCCGATGTCGTACCGGGGCCGGGCGGCGCGCCCCACCGCGCCGGCGGCCACGCTCCCGGTGGTGGTGACGAGCCGCCCGTGTACCCGCATCACCGGTCCGGGCGCGGCGCACGGGTGCCGGAGGCCGCGGTGAGCGCGCCCGGGGCGCTCGTCGGGCGCGGGGCGGCCGGTGGTGACCACGGCCCGGGCCGCCCGGCGCACGGGGAAGCCGGAACCGCCCCGCCGGACCACAGGCACCTTCCCCGGGGCGGCCGCGCGCGCCCAGGGCCTCCCCGCCCGGGGCCGGCGCCCGCGCACGCGCGGTCCGGCCCGTGGCGCCCCCTGCCGGGCGCGGGGCACCCCGAGCCGGGCCGCCCGGTGACGGGCGGGCTCGTCGCCCAGGTCACCCTCGGCCTCGTGTGCGCCGCCTACACCACCGGCGCCGCACTCGGCTGGGGCTCGCGCCGACTCGCGTACATCATGGGGGACTTCGGCCTGAGCGCCGCCGCGCTCGTCGCCGCCGTCTCCTGCTTCCTCTACGCCCGCGGCCACCGCGGCGGCTCCCGCCCCGCCTGGCTCCTCTTCGCCTTCTCCTCCCTCATGGCCGCCTCCGGCAACGCCGTCTGGGGGTGGTACGAGGTCGTCCTCGGCCAGGAGGTCCCCGAGTCCTCCGTCGCCGACCTCTTCTTCCTGCTCTTCGCGCCACCCGCCATCGTGGGCCTCCTCGTCCTCGCCAAGAAGCCCGTCACCCGGGCCGGCTGGGTCTGCCTCGGGCTCGACGCCTGGCTCATCGGCGGCTCGCTCCTGACCCTCTCCTGGAGCCTCGCCCTCGCGCACACGGCCCACTTCCAGGGCGAGCCGGTGTGGCAGGCCGCACTGTCCCTGGCGTACCCGCTGCTCGACATCGCCCTCGTCAGCATGGTCCTGGCCCTGCACTTCCGACGCTCGCCGGCGAACCGCTCGGCGACCAACACGGCCATCGCGGCCCTCGCGCTGACCGTCCTGTGCGACGCGATGTTCACCTCGCCCCTGCTCCGCGAGAGCTACGCCTCGGGCCAGCTGCTCGACGCCGGCTGGTTCGCCGGCTCCCTGCTGCTCGCCTACGCCCCCTGGGGGGTGCGCCGCCATCCGGACGGCGGGGCCGCCGCGCGCGGCCAGCGGCTCCAGAGCCGGCCCGTCGCGGGCTCGCTCGCCGCCCTCACCCCGTACCTCGCCGCCGCCGTCTGCACCCTCGGCATCCTGTACAACGTGGTCGAAGGACGACGGGTGGACCGCGTCGTCGTCCTCACCGGCTGCACCGTCGTGCTGGCCCTCGTCGTACGGCAGGGCATCATGCTCCTCGACAACATCGCCCTCACCCAGGAGCTGGCCCACAAGGAGAACCACTTCCGGTCCCTCGTGCAGGGCTCCAGCGACGTCATCATGATCGCCGCCCCGAGCGGCATCCTCCGCTACGTCAGTCCGGCCGCCTCCGGGGTGTACGGGCGGGACGCCGAGGAGCTCATCGGCACCGAACTCGCCGCGCTCATCCATCCCGAGGATCTCGGCGGCGTCGTCCACGAGGTGCGGCGCTTCCTCGCCGCCTCCCCGGCGGAGGAGCCCACCACCCGGATCGAGTGCCGCTTCCGTTCCGGCCGCGGCGACTGGCTCAACGTCGAGTCCACCGTCAACCGCCACTCCGGCGGTCTGCTCTTCAACAGCCGGGACGTCACCGAACGCGTCCGGCTCCAGGCCCAGTTGCAGCACAACGCCGAGCACGACCCGCTCACCGACCTGCCCAACCGCGCCCTGTTCACCCGGCGGGTCCGGCAGGCACTCGGCGGCCGCCGCTCCTCCGACCCCGGCACCGCCGTCCTCTTCATCGACCTCGACGGCTTCAAGGCGGTCAACGACCGCCTCGGCCACCAGGCCGGCGACGACCTCCTCGTGCAGGCCGCCCGCCGCCTCCAGGAGTCCGTACGGGCCGGGGACACCGCCGCCCGCCTCGGCGGCGACGAGTTCGCCGCCCTCATCCTCGGCGACGGCACCCGCGACCGGGACGCCCGCGAGAGCCAGGTCCACGAGATCGCCGACCGGCTCCGGCTCACCCTCTCCCAGCCGTACCGCGTCGACAGCGGCGACGAGGTGCGGGTCGCCGCCTCCATCGGCGTCGCCTTCGCCGAGCCCGGCCTGAGCGCCGGGGACCTCCTGCGCAACGCCGACCTCGCCATGTACCGCGCCAAGGCCGGCGGCAAGGACCGCGTGGAGCTGTACCGGCCGCACATGCAGGCCGAGGTCGTCCGCAGGTCGGAACTGGCCGCCCGGCTGCGCACCGCGCTCGACGACGGCGAGTTCGCGCTGCTCCACCAGCCGGTCGTGGACCTCACCACCGGCCGGGTCTCCGCCGTGAGCGCCCAGGCCCGATGGCGCTCCTCCCAGGGCATCCTCTTCACGCCCGCCGAGTACCTCCGGGTCACCGACGACGGCGCGCGCACCGCCGAGCTCGGCCGCTGGCTCCTCGAGGAGGCCGTGGAGCAGGCCGCCGAACGGGCGGGAATCGGCCACCGTGCGCCCGTCTCCATCCGGCTCTCCGCGAGCCGCCTCCTCGACCGCTCGCTGCCCCTGGGGTCCGTCGAGTCGCTGCTCACCCGGCACGGCCTGCCCTCCGGTTCGCTGATCATCGAACTGGACAACAGCGACCCCGGCGTCCCGCTCGACGAGCTGGAACAGCGGCTCGTCACCCTGCGCCGCCTCGGTGTGCGGATCGCGCTCGACGGATTCGGCAGCGGACATGTGGCGATCAACGCCCTCCGCAGGCTTCCCGTCGACATACTGAAGCTGGACCGGAGCCTCGTCGAGGGCGTGGTCGAGTCCGCCCGGCTGCGCAAGATCACCAGCGGGGTGCTCCGCATCGCCCGCGACCTCGGGCTCCAGACCGTCGCCGAGGGCGTCGACGTACCGGAGCAGGTCCTGGCCCTGCGTGCCATGGGCTGCACCCATGCGCAGGGCATGGCCTTCGCGGGCCCGCTGGACGAGTACCGGCTGCGCCGGGCACTCGTCAGGGGGGAGTACCCGCTGCCCGGGACGGTCACCGTTCCTGTCGGAAACCGTCCCCCGATCCGCTCAAATAATGAGACGCCTGTCCCACCCACTTGACAGTGGTGAGGGGTGAGCGGGAGGGTCAGTGCCATGCGCACCCGAATTCTCGTACTTGGACAGCGCGTCGGCTGAGGCAGGCCCGGACAAAGGCCCGCCTGAAACGCACCCGACGCGCTCCCCTCGCTTGCCTCCCGGCACGAGGGGTTTTTTGTTGCACCGGCTCACGCCGAAGTCGACGCGAAACCCCGCAAAACACCTCGCACAAACCCTCTGCTTCGAGAAGAGATGCTGATGACCGAGCAGGCCACCGGGCACCATCCGCAGCCGCGGCCCCGTAGCGGCGGCCAGACCGCCTCCACCGTCGAGCACGTCACGGGTGCGCAGTCCCTCATCCGTTCTCTCGAGGAAGTGGGCGCCGACACCGTCTTCGGCATCCCCGGCGGCGCGATCCTTCCGGCCTACGACCCGATGATGGACTCGCAGCGGGTGCGCCACATCCTGGTCCGCCACGAGCAGGGCGCCGGCCACGCGGCCACCGGCTACGCCCAGGCCACCGGCAAGGTCGGCGTCTGCATGGCGACCTCCGGCCCCGGCGCGACCAACCTGGTCACGCCCATCGCCGACGCCCACATGGACTCCGTCCCGCTGGTGGCGATCACCGGCCAGGTCGCCTCCAAGGCCATCGGCACGGACGCCTTCCAGGAGGCGGACATCTGCGGCATCACCATGCCGATCACCAAGCACAACTTCCTGGTCACCAAGGCCGAGGACATCCCGCGGACCATCGCCGAGGCCTTCCACATCGCCTCCACCGGCCGCCCCGGACCGGTCCTGGTCGACATCGCCAAGGACGCCCTCCAGGCGAAGACCACGTTCAGCTGGCCGCCGCAGACCGACCTGCCGGGCTACCGCCCGGTGACCAAGCCGCACGCCAAGCAGATCCGCGAGGCCGCCAAGCTGATCACCGCCGCCAGGCGGCCCGTCCTCTACGTCGGCGGCGGCGTGATCAAGTCCGGTGCCACCGCCGAGCTGAAGGTCCTGGCCGAGCTGACCGGCGCCCCCGTCACCACCACCCTGATGGCCCTCGGCGCCTTCCCCGACAGCCACCCGCTGCACGTCGGCATGCCCGGCATGCACGGCGCGGTCACGGCCGTCACCGCGCTCCAGAAGGCCGATCTGATCGTCGCCCTCGGCGCCCGCTTCGACGACCGCGTCACCGGCAAGCTCGACAGCTTCGCCCCGTACGCCAAGATCGTCCACGCGGACATCGACCCGGCCGAGATCGGCAAGAACCGCGTCGCCGACGTCCCGATCGTCGGTGACGCCCGCGAGGTCATCGCGGACCTGGTCCAGGCCGTCCAGGCCGAGTACAGCGAGGGCAACAAGGGCGACTACACCGCCTGGTGGAGCGACCTCAACCGCTGGCGCGAGACGTACCCGCTCGGCTACGACCTGCCGGAGGACGGCAGCCTCTCCCCGCAGCAGGTCATCCAGCGCATCGGCAGGCTCGCCCCCGAGGGCACGATCTTCGCCGCCGGCGTCGGCCAGCACCAGATGTGGGCCGCCCACTTCATCGACTACGAGCAGCCCGCCACCTGGCTCAACTCCGGCGGCGCCGGAACCATGGGCTACGCGGTCCCCGCCGCCATGGGCGCCAAGGCCGGCATGCCCGAGCGCACGGTCTGGGCGATCGACGGCGACGGCTGCTTCCAGATGACCAATCAGGA
>NZ_JAPSIW010000521.1 GCF_031178505.1 Streptomyces sp.
ACGGAGGGGCGCGTCCGGTACGTCACCCAGAACTGCCTGGCGACGAGCGACAACAACCGCCAGGTACAGCTGCACTGGGACAACCCGTTCGTCGGCACCAACGGCTACGACGAGAACGGCACCGACTTCTCCACGTTCAGGATCAACCGGCAGGGCGGCGTCGGAAACAACGCCGTCGTGGTCTGGACCGTACGGCAGAAGCCGACGGCCCTGGTGGCGATGGGTGACAGCTACGTCTCGGGCGAGGCCGGACGGTGGGCCGGGAACGCGAACACCGGCAACGCCGGTTCCGCCTGGGGTACGGACCGGGCCGCGTCCGCCTGCAACGCCGACGAGAGCAGTTGCCTGCACGACCCGCACAAGGTCTACGGGGACACCTCGTACGACGGGGGCAGCGGCTGCGACCGCTCCGAGGTGTCGGAGGTCGCCGGCGCCGAGATCGACGGCATCCCGCCCGAGCGACGGTTCAACCTGGCCTGTTCGGGGGCGACCACGGACCACGTGGTCCGCAGCGGGTTCAAGGGAGAACGGCCCCAGGTCGAGCAGCTCAAGGACCTGGCGAGGTACTACCGGGTCAGGACGATCGTGCTTTCGGTGGGCGGTAACGACCTGGACTTCTCCGGGATGGTGTCCGGCTGCGCACAGCACTTCATCCTCGGTACGGGAGCCTGCAAGGGCGGACAGGACAGCGCCTTCCGGGGCAGGCTCACCGGGGTCGAGGACAAGGTGGTGGAGGCCATGAACAGCATCCACGCCGCCATGCGTTCCCAGGGGTACGACAGCAGGTACTACCGTCTGGTGGCCCAGTCCTACGCGGGTCCGATCGCCGACAGCGCCCACATGCGCTACCCGACGGAGAGCTACGAGCGCTACACGTCGGGCGGCTGCCCGTTCTACAACGAGGACGCCTCCTGGGCCCGCAACGAGGTCATCCCGGCGATCAGCACGATGATCAGGAGCGCCGCACGGCGAGGGGACGCCTTCTTCCTCGACGTGCAGGACGCCCTCGCCGGACACGAGCTGTGCCACAGCGGTGCCTCGCAGGCCACCGCGGCGAACACCCTGGCCGACCCGCTGCCCGCGGCGAAGGCCGAGTGGGTGCGGTGGGTCCCCTACCTGCTGCTGCCGTGGGGATCCCAGGGCGACAAGCAGGAAGCCGTCCACCCGAACGCCTACGGGCAGAAGGCACTCAGCAGCTGTCTGACCCAGGCGAGCGGCCAGATCGACGGCGGCGGCAGGGAGTTCCGCTGTACGTCCACGGCCGGCTCCGCGCAGCCCACCGTGCAGACGGTGGAGTTCACCCTCCAGGAGTCCGCGAACCGGACCCTCGCCAGGACCAACCGTCGCACCGATCTGGGCGGCGGTCTGCCGGATTGGAGCAAGGCGGGGTACCGCGGCGGCGAACCGCTGCCGGGCGACTCGGCCCTCTCCGGCGACCCGCGCTGCAGGATCACTCCGCTGGTCCTGGCCGGGCGTTACGACGTGAAGCCCGACGACGGCCGGGACGACACCGCCGGTATCCAGAAGGCCATCGACGACATCCGCACCGCCTGCACCCCCACCGCCTCACCCGGCAGGCTCTCCTCGATCGAACTGCCCAGGGGCACCGTCCAGGTCGGCAAGCAACTGGCCGTCGACGCCTCCTACCTGGTCATCCGCGGCCAGGGCACGAAGCCCGACAGCGGTACCAGGATCGTGTTCCGGCCGGACGCCGCGACCACGTACGACACCCTCTACCAGGGCAGCCGCTGGGACCAGGACGCGATGCGCTACGAATGCCCCGGCAAGCTCGGCTCGATCATCGGCACCGGCGGGTGGATCTGGCCAGGACGTGGCCTGTTCCGCGTGCAGACACGTGAGGTGTCGGCCAAGCACCAACGCATGTGCGGCGACATCTCCGCGATTCCGGAGAACCGCAGGGACCTGTTCGAGGGATCGGTCAACCAGCACTGGGAGTCGGGCGTCACGCTCGCCGAGGACGCCTCCACCCCCGGCTACGCCGGACGTGAGGGCCGTGACACCGTGCAGCTCGGCGCCGCCGCCGACATGTCCGTCTTCAAGCCGGGCGGCCACCTGTGGGTCGGGGCCGCCAACAGCCTGAAGTTCTACACGGAACAGGCGATCGACACCACCGCCAACGAAGGGCTCCTGGACAACCTGCACATGCGCCAGCAGGTCTTCACCATCTCCTCCGTCGACACCGCGCGACGCGTCATCACCCTCGACAAGCCGCTGGAGTTCGACGTCCCCGTGAACTCCGTCTCCGACGGCTCCGCGCCGATCGGCGGCACCGTCTACGCGAGCAAGGTCACCCCGCTCAAGATGATCACGGACGTCGGGTTCGAGGACTTCACCTTCACCCAGCAGGCCGACGGCCTGACCGCCACCTGCACCGACCCGGGCCCGAACTGCGCCACCCACAACTACGGCAACCTCGCTCCCGACGCCGCCATGCACGGCATCGTCTTCAAATGGGCCGCCAACTCCTGGGTCCGCGGGGTCAGGGGGGAGATGACCGGCTCCCACCCCGTCGTCACCGAGGTCGCCAAGAACCTCCAGATCGAGAACAACCACTTCGACGGCGCCTGGAACAAGGGCAAGGGCGGCAACGGCTACCTGCGCGGCTCCCGCGTCTGGGACTCCCTCTACGCCTTCAACACCACCCGCAACCTGCGCCACTTCACCTTCCAGTGGTCCTCTTCCGGGAACGTCGCCTTCGCCAACGACTTCGACTCCGACCTCAACCTCCACGGCGGCTGGGAACGCCGCAACCTCTTCGACAACAACACCGTCCACGTCCCCCACAACCACTCCTCCAGCAGCTGCACCGCCAATTGCGGCGGCGAAGGGGGCGCGGGTGACAAGGGCACCTGGTGGCCGATCTACTGGAGCGCCGGCAACAAGGCCGTCAAATGGTCCGGCTCCAGCGGCCCCCAGAACGTCTTCTTCAACAACGATCTGGCCAAACAGACCGTCAAGAACGGCCCCTACCAGCCCTACCAGCCCTACTCCACCCGGGGCCGCGCCTACCAGTTCGGCTCCTACGAGGGTTTCCCCCGCTGGTTCAAGCCCCTCATCTCCGCAGGCCCGATCGACGACTGGGCAGGCCAGGAGAGCAAGGACTACACCGCGGGCAACGGCGTCGTGGACCTCTACACCGACAGCGGTGATTCCCTCTTCCTGAAGTCCTACCGCCGCTGACGACCAGCGACCCCACGGCACCAGGGGCCGTGCCCGCCGACCGGCGGGTACGGCCCTTCGGCGTACCGGACGCCCGCGTCGCCCAGCCGTGGCGGTGGCGCCCCGCGTGAGTCGCACGCCGGTAGGTGGGCCGGGGCGCCGGAACGATTCCTCGGCCGACGGGAGCAACGGATACAGTCCGCTCGTTCGACATCAGCCGACGGGTGGAGGAATGGGCGGGATGAGTGGCGTGACGAGGCAGGGCGGCGGCCCGGAGCTGAGTGCCGACGAGGGTGGCCGGCTCGCGGCGCGATGGTGGCAGTGGGCGCTCTCCGCACCCGACACGTGCAGTCCGGTGCTGGACAGGACCGGTGAGTTCGCGGGCTGGCGGCAGCCCGACGACGTGTGGTTCCTGGCGGGTACCTACGGCGGCCGGGTCGTCCGACGCTGCTCCATACCCGCGGACCGCCCCGTCTTCTTCCCCGTCTTCAACACCCAGCGCCCCGCCCTCTTCTCGCCCCGTCCGGCGGTGATGAACGTCGCCCGGGCCACGGCGTTCCTGAACGGGGCCCCCTTGCCCTTGCACGAGTACACCTCACGGCGGTTCCGCGCGGGAGCGGTTCCCCGGGTCGCGTGGGGCCTGTGGTCCGCTCTGGCTCCGCTGAGCCCCGGACAGTACGTCCTGGAGATCAAGGCGGACACGGGCGACGGCTTCTGGGTCGACACCACCTACCACCTCACCGCCGCCGCTCCCTGACGCGTGCTGACGGTGTGCCGTCGGCCCCCGCCCTCGCGTGGGGCCGCGCACGGCATCGGGCCCGCGGCCGCTCTGATCGGTGCGGGCCCGACCGGGTTCCGGCACGACATTCAGGCGGCCGCGCGCCCCACCCCGTGGAACAGCGGCCGCACCGGGGCGATCACCACGTCGGCGCGTTCACCGCCCGCACGAGACTCTCATGGCGGCCGCGCGCACCATGCGGGGCCGAACTATGGTGTCCCACCACATACGCCCCTGACCTGCGCCTTCCTACGGTGTGGCGACACGCAAACGTCCCCGTACCCGCCTGGAAGTGGTGCACATGGCCGCCGCAAGAACCGCCCCGACCCCGCCCGGCTCCCTCAAGCGCATCGTCGCCGCGAGTCTCATCGGTACGACCATCGAGTGGTACGACTTCTTCCTCTACGGGTCCGCCGCCGCCCTCGTCTTCAACAAGCTGTTCTTTCCCGAGTCGGATCCGCTCGTCGGGACGCTGCTCTCGTTCCTGACGTACGCCGTCGGGTTCGCGGCCCGGCCGCTCGGGGCGCTGGTGTTCGGGCACTACGGGGACCGGCTCGGGCGGAAGAAACTGCTCGTGCTGAGCCTGCTCCTGATGGGCGGGGCGACGTTCGCGATCGGGCTGCTGCCGACCCACGCCACCGTCGGGTCGGCCGCGCCGCTGCTGCTCACCGCGCTGCGGCTGGTGCAGGGCTTCGCGCTCGGCGGCGAGTGGGGCGGGGCCGTGCTGCTGGTGTCGGAGCACGGGGACGCGAAACGGCGCGGGTTCTGGGCTTCCTGGCCGCAGACCGGGGCGCCCGCCGGGCAGTTGCTCGCCACCGGGGTACTGTCGGCGCTGACCGCGCTGCTGTCGGAGTCGGCGTTCGTGTCGTGGGGCTGGCGCGTCCCCTTCCTGCTCTCCGGGGTGCTGGTGATCGTCGGACTCTGGATCCGGCTGTCGGTGGACGAGTCGCCCGTCTTCAAGGCGGCGCTCGCCGCCGCCGAGGAGCGGAAGGCGGCGGCCGGGGCCGTCGAGAAGATGCCGCTGGTCGCGGTGGTGCGCCACCACTGGCGCGACGTGCTGATCGCGATGGGCGCCCGCATGGCGGAGAACATCTCCTACTACGTCATCACCGCGTTCATCCTGGTCTACGCGACCACGCAGGTCGGCCTCTCCAAGCAGACGGCCCTGAACACCGTGCTCATCGG
>NZ_JAPSIW010000522.1 GCF_031178505.1 Streptomyces sp.
AGGCCCCCGAACTGTCCGGGGGCCTCCACGCCGGCCGGCCCGCAGCCCCCACCGAGCCTCGCCGCAGGCCGCTCATCCGGCCGACCTCGGCCGCCCTCCCCCGGCCTGCGGGCAGTGGGGCCCGAAGCCCCCTCACCGGTCCCGGACACGGCGAAGGCCCCGGTCCCCCTGGGGAAGGGGGAGACGGGGCCTTCGGCGTCGTGATGTGGGCTCGCACACGCGTGGCGAACGCGTCTCGCGTGCGGGTCCGGGGGGCCGGGTGGGAGCGGTAGAGAGGGTCCGCTGGGTCCCGTGCGGCCGGTGGAGCGCTAGATCAGAGCTCAGCCCTGGAGGGACGCGACCTTGATCGCCAGCGCCGACTTCTTGTTGGCGGCGGCGTTCTTGTGGATGACACCCTTCGAGACAGCCTTGTCGAGCTGACGCGAGGCGGCACGGGTGGCCACGGTGGCCTTCTCGAGGTCGCCGGCGGCGACAGCCTCACGGGCCTTGCGGATCGCGGTCTTGAGCGACGACTTGACGGCCTTGTTGCGCAGGCGCGCCTTCTCGTTGGTCTTGTTCCGCTTGATCTGGGACTTGATGTTCGCCACTGAAAGAGCCTTTACAGGTTCGATGTTTCCTCAGGATGGTCTCGGAGCTGAGAGGGCACACGAGACACAGCTGTCCACGGTACCAGCAGCCCTCCGGCCCGCCCAAACCGGGCGTCGGGCGGCGGGCATGGGACCATGGAGCCTACGTATCCGTTCTGAACATCGCCCGAGACGAGAACCCTGCGTGCCCGCGACTCCTACCAACGTGCCCGAGCCGAGCCGAACCGACCCGGCTCTGATCCGCAACTTCTGCATCATCGCGCACATCGACCACGGCAAGTCCACGCTCGCCGACCGGATGCTCCAGCTGACCGGTGTGGTCGACCAGCGGCAGATGCGCGCCCAGTACCTCGACCGGATGGACATCGAGCGTGAGCGCGGCATCACGATCAAGTCCCAGGCGGTCCGGCTGCCGTGGGCGCCGACCGAGGGGCCCGATCAGTCCAGGACGCACATCCTGAACATGATCGACACCCCCGGGCACGTCGACTTCACCTACGAGGTCTCGCGGTCGCTCGCGGCCTGCGAGGGCACGATCCTCCTCGTGGACGCGGCCCAGGGCATCGAGGCGCAGACCCTCGCCAACCTGTACCTGGCGATGGAGAACGACCTCACCATCGTCCCCGTGCTGAACAAGATCGACCTGCCGGCCGCGCAGCCGGAGAAGTTCTCCGAGGAGCTGGCGAACCTCATCGGCTGCCAGCCCGAGGACGTCCTCAAGGTCTCCGCCAAGACCGGCATGGGCGTCGAGGCGCTGCTCGACCGCGTGGTCAGGGACGTTCCGGCGCCGGTCGGCAACGCGGACGCCCCCGCCCGCGCGATGATCTTCGACTCGGTCTACGACTCGTACCGCGGCGTGGTGACGTACGTACGAGTGATCGACGGGCAGCTGAACAAGCGCGAGCGCATCAGGATGATGTCGACCGGCGCGACCCACGAGCTGCTGGAGATCGGCACGAACTCGCCCGAGATGCTGCCGGCCGACGGCCTCGGCGTCGGTGAGGTGGGCTACCTCATCACCGGCGTGAAGGACGTCCGCCAGTCCAAGGTCGGCGACACGATCACCTCGCAGGCGAAGGGCGCCACCGAGGCGCTCGGCGGCTACAAGGACCCGAAGCCGATGGTCTTCTCCGGTCTGTACCCGCTGGACGGCTCGGACTACCCGGAGCTGCGCGACGCGCTCGACAAGCTCCAGCTCAACGACGCCGCGCTGGTCTACGAGCCGGAGACCTCCGCCGCGCTCGGCTTCGGCTTCCGCGTCGGCTTCCTCGGCCTGCTCCACCTCGACGTGATCCGCGAGCGCCTGGAGCGCGAGTTCGGGCTCGACCTGATCGCCACCGCCCCCAACGTGGTCTACCGCGTGGTCATGGAGGACGGCAGCGAGCACACGGTCACCAACCCGAGCGAGTTCCCCGAGGGCAAGATCAGCGAGGTGTACGAGCCGGTCGTCCGCGCCACGATCCTCGCGCCCAGCGAGTTCATCGGCTCCATCATGGAGCTGTGCCAGAACCGCCGGGGCACCCTCATCGGCATGGACTACCTCTCCGAGGACCGGGTGGAGATCCGCTACACCCTGCCCCTCGCCGAGATCGTCTTCGACTTCTTCGACCAGCTGAAGTCGAAGACGCGCGGGTACGCCTCCCTCGACTACGAGCCCACCGGCGAGCAGTCCTCCAGCCTGGTCAAGGTGGACATCCTCCTGCACGGCGACAAGGTGGACGCCTTCTCGGCGATCACCCACAAGGACGCCGCGTACGCCTACGGTGTGCGGCTCGTCGCCAAGCTGCGCGAGCTCATCCCGCGCCAGGCCTTCGAGGTGCCCATCCAGGCGGCGATCGGCTCGCGTGTCATCGCCCGCGAGACCATCCGCGCCATCCGCAAGGACGTCCTCGCCAAGTGCTACGGCGGTGACATCTCCCGTAAGCGGAAGCTGCTGGAGAAGCAGAAGGAGGGCAAGAAGCGCATGAAGATGGTCGGCTCCGTCGAGGTGCCGCAGGAGGCCTTCATCGCGGTCCTGTCGAGTGACGAGTCCTCCGGCAAGGGCAAGAAGTAGTCGCCCCCGGGTAGCTTCCTCATGCACCGAATGGGCCCACGTGCGCACGGCACGTGGGCCCGTTCGTTATCCACAGACCCTTACGTGACGGCTTTCCGGCCTCTACTCTGAAGCCGGTTCGAAGGTTACTCGCCAGTTAGTTACGCACCACCCGTAGGCACCGCCGCCGCCCGGAGGACGTCGTGAGCGACACACAGACCCTGATCGAGAACCGGCCGCCGTCCGTGGCGACCCTCTTCCTTGAGCGCGTCGAGCGGACTCCCGACGCGGAGGCCTACCGCTATCCGGTGCCCGCCGCCTCCGGCCAGGGGCCCGACGACTGGAAGTCGCTCAGCTGGGGCCAGGCCGCCCAACGGGTCTACGCCATCGCCGCCGGCCTCGTCGACCTCGGCGTGCAGCCCGAGGAGCGCGTGGCCCTGGCCTCGTCCACCCGCGTCGAGTGGATCCTCGCCGACCTCGGCGTCATGTGCGCGGGCGCGGCCACCACCACGGTCTACCCGCAGACCAACGCCGAGGAGTCGGCCTTCATCCTCTCCGACTCCGAGTCGAAGGTCCTCATCGCGGAGAACGCCGCCCAGCTCACGAAGGCCGTCGAGCGGCGCGCCGACCTGCCCGGCCTGCACCACGTGGTCGTCGTCGACCCCGAGGGCGCGGACACCTCCGACGACTGGGTCCTCACCCTCGCCGAACTCGAGGCGCGCGGCGCCGCCTACCTGGAGAAGCACCCCGAGGCCGTCAAGGAGCGGGTCGCCGCCATCACCCCCGGGCAGCTCGCCACCCTCATCTACACCTCCGGTACCACCGGCCGCCCCAAGGGCGTCCGCCTCCCGCACGACAACTGGTCGTACATGGCCAAGGCCATCGCCGCCACGGGCCTCGTCACGCAGGAGGACGTCCAGTACCTCTGGCTGCCGCTCGCCCACGTCTTCGGCAAGGTCCTCACCTCCGGACAGATCGAGGTCGGCCACGTCACCGCCGTCGACGGCCGCGTCGACAAGATCATCGAGAATCTGCCGGTGGTCCAGCCGACCTACATGGCGGCCGTGCCCCGCATCTTCGAGAAGGTCTACAACGGGGTCGCCGCCAAGGCCCGGGCCGGCGGTGGCGCCAAGTACAAGATCTTCCAGTGGGCGGCCGGGGTGGCCCGCGAGTACGCCAAGGTCACCCAGGACAACTTCCGCCGCACCGGCACCGCCTCCGCGCCCTTCGGCCTCACCGCCAAGCACAAGGTCGCCGACGCGCTCGTCTACGCCAAGATCCGCGAGGCCTTCGGCGGCAACCTGCGCGCCTGCATCTCCGGCTCCGCCGCCCTCGCCCCCGAGATCGGCTACTTCTTCTCCGGCGCAGGCATCCACATCCTGGAGGGCTACGGCCTCACCGAGTCCTCCGCCGCCTCCTTCGTGAACCCGGGCGAGGCCTACCGCACCGGCACCGTCGGCAAGCCGCTGCCCGGCACCGAGGTCCGCATCGCCGACGACGGCGAGATCCTGCTGCGCGGCCCCGGCATCATGGAGGGCTACCACGGCCTGCCCGAGAAGACGGCCGAGGTCCTGGAGTCCGACGGCTGGTTCCACACCGGCGACATCGGCGAGCTCTCCGCCGACGGCTACCTCAAGATCACCGACCGCAAGAAGGACCTGATCAAGACCTCCGGCGGCAAGTACATCGCGCCGGCCGAGGTCGAAGGCCAGTTCAAGGCCGTCTGTCCGTTCGTCTCGAACATCCTCGTCCACGGCGCCGACCGGAACTTCTGCACCGCGCTCATCGCCCTCGACGAGCCCGCGATCCTCGGCTGGGCCGCCGAGCACGGCCTCGCGGGCAAGTCGTACGCCGAGGTCGTCGCCGCCCCGCAGACCGAGAAGATGGTCCAGGGGTACGTCGACCGCCTCAACCAGAACCTCCAGCGCTGGCAGACGATCAAGAAGTTCCGCCTCCTGCCGCGTGACCTGGACATCGAGCACGGCGAGCTCACCCCGTCCCTGAAGCTCAAGCGCCCGGTCGTCGAGCGGGCCTACAAGGACCTCATCGAGGACATGTACGCCGGGTCGCGCGAGGCCTGATCCGCGCGGCGGCCGTTCACCCGGGCGGTACGGGACAATGGACCCCATGCCTTCCGTACTGCCCGATGGTGAGCCCATGCCCGAGGACGGGGCGCTGCCCGCACGCGCCCTGGAAGGGGCCGGGGAGCGTCCGCTCGGGTTCTATCTGCACGTGCCGTACTGCGCCACGCGGTGCGGTTACTGCGACTTCAACACCTACACCGCGAGTGAGCTGCGTGGCGAGGGCGGCGTGCTCGCCTCCCGCGACAACTACGCCGGCCAGGTCGCCGAGGAGATCCGCCTCGCCCGGAAGGTGCTCGGCGACGACCCCCGGCCGGTCAGGACCGTCTTCGTCGGCGGCGGCACGCCCACGCTGCTCGCGGCCGGCGACCTCGTCCGGATGCTGGGCGTCGTCCGCGAGGAGTTCGGGCTCGCGGACGACGCCG
>NZ_JAPSIW010000523.1 GCF_031178505.1 Streptomyces sp.
ACGGCGGCGACGGTGGCGGTGCCGTCCAGGGCAACGTGCCCCGGCTCGGTCTCGACTTCAACGCCCAGCGCCGCGCCGTCCTCGACAACCACGCCGCCCGCACCCACGAACTCGCCCAGGCCGTACGGGAGGGCCGGAAGCCGCGGCCCGACTTCGTGCTGTGGCCCGAGAACTCCTCCGACATCGACCCGTACGCGACCCCCGACGCCGCCGCCGTCATCGACGGCGCCGCCCGCGCGATCGGCGCCCCCACCGTCGTCGGGGCCGTCGTCGCCCCCGAGACCGGCAAGCTCCGCAACACCCTGATCCAGTGGGACCCGCGGCGCGGCCCCGTCGCCACGTACGACAAGAGGCACGTCCAGCCCTTCGGCGAGTACATCCCGATGCGGTCCTTCGTCCGGATCTTCAACAGCGACGTCGACCGCGTACGCCGCGACTTCGGCCCCGGGAACCAGGTCGGCGTCTTCGACCTCGCCGGCACCCGGGTCGGTCTCGCGACCTGCTACGAGGCGGCCTTCGACTGGGCCGTGCGCGACACGGTGACCCACGGCGCGCAGCTCATCACCGTCCCCAGCAACAACGCGACCTTCGGGCGCAGCGAGATGACGTACCAGCAGCTCGCCATGTCGCGGGTGCGGGCCGTCGAGCACAGCCGGTCCGTGGTCGTCCCGGTCACCAGCGGGGTCAGCGCGGTCATCCGGCCCGACGGCGAGATCGTGGCCCGCACGGCCATGTTCACCCCCGACGTCCTGGTCGAGAAGGTGCCGCTGCGTTCCTCCCGGACTCCGGCCACCCGCCTCGGCACCCTGCCCGAGGCCCTGCTCGCGGCCGTCGCGGCGGCCGGCCTCGGCTGGGCCACGGCGCGCGGCCTCCGGGCCCGCCGGGGACGCACCGCCGTCTGAGGTCCGCCCCGTGGGACCCCCGGGCGGGGACCGCCGCGTGAGGACCGCCCGGTGCCGGCGATCGGAGCGGCGCGGTCCGCGTCCGGACCGGCTCCCGGGCATCCCTTAGGGTCGGGAGCCATGGGCACCCCTGACTTCATCCGCGCGCTGCGCGAGACCGCCGGAAACCAGCTCCTCTTCCTGCCGGGGGTGACGGCGGTCGTCCTCGACGACCGGGGCCGTGTCCTGCTCGGCCGCCGCGCCGACAACGGCATGTGGGCCCTCGTCGGCGGCATCGTCGAGCCCGGCGAGCAGCCCGCCGACTGCGCGGTCCGCGAGGTGTACGAGGAGACGGCCGTGCACTGCGTCCCCGAGCGGATCGTGGTGGTGGAAACCCTCCGCAAGCCCGTCGTCTACGAGAACGGCGACATCTGCCAGTACATGGACGTGACGTTCCGCTGCCGGGCCGTCGGGGGCGAGGCGCGGGTCAACGACGACGAGTCGACCGAGGTCGGCTGGTTCGACGTGCACGCCCTGCCGGAGATGAAGCGCTTCTCCCACCACCGGATAGAGAAGGCGCTCGCCGATGAACCCACATGGTTCCGCACCACAGCATCGGGCTGAACTGTAGGTCCGGCACACATCGGTGGGGGAGTGGCCGCTTCATAGGGTGCGGAGCATGAGCGCCCCCATCACCCGCCCCGGCCCCCCGGCGGACACCGCCGCCCCCCTGCCCCGGGCCGCCGGCCTCGCCCTCGACCTCACCGGCCGCACCGCGCTCGTCACCGGCGCCGCCGGGGGCATCGGGCGGGCCTGCGCCCTGCGCCTGGCCGCCGCCGGGGCCCGGGTCAGAGCCGTCGACCGCAGCGCCGAAGGCCTGGACGCGCTCGGTGCACGAGCCCTGGGGCTCACCGGTGCCGTCGAGCCGCTGCTGCTCGACCTCACCGACCTCGACGCCGCCGAGACGGCCGCCGCGGGCGCCGACATCCTCGTCAACAACGCCGGACTCCAGCTGGTCCGCCCCATCGAGGAGTTCCCGCCCGACGTCTTCCACACCGTCCTCACGGTGATGCTGGAGGCACCCTTCCGGCTCATCCGCGGCGCACTGCCGCACATGTACGCCCAGGGCTGGGGCCGGATCGTCAACCTCTCCTCGGTCCACGGGCTGCGCGCCTCCGCCTTCAAGTCGGCCTACGTGGCCGCCAAACACGGTCTGGAGGGCCTCTCCAAGACGGCCGCCCTCGAAGGGGCGCCCCACGGCGTCACCTCCAACTGCGTCAACCCCGGCTACGTCCGCACCCCCCTGGTCGAACGGCAGATCGCCGACCAGGCGGCCGCCCACGGCATCCCTCCCGAGCGGGTCCTCTCCGACGTCCTGCTCAAGGACTCGGCGCTGAAGCGGCTCATCGAACCGGAGGAGGTCGCCGAGGCCGTCCTCTACCTCTGCACCCCCCAGGCCTCGTTCATCACCGGCACCTCGCTCACCCTCGACGGCGGCTGGACCGCGCACTGACACCGCCGCCCCGGCCCCGGCGGGCCGGTGCTCCGGCGAGGCTGTCCACAGGGGTGGTGCGACCACACGTTCGGCAGGTATCCCTGTGTCCATGTCCCACGCACACGTCTCCTACCTGGAACTCCTCGCCCGGGGAGCCGCACCGGAGGCATACGACCGGCCCGTGCTCCTCGCCCGCGCGAGCGGCGCGGGCCCGGAGGCGCTGGCCGAACTCGAAGAGGCCAAGCAGCTCGCCCTGCGCGTCCGCGCCGAACTGGAGGGCCGCAGGCGCCGCGAGGCGGAACTCTCCGCCCTCTTCGCCACCGCCCACGACCTCGCGGGGCTGCGGGACCTCGACGCCGTGCTGCGCGCCATCGTCCAGCGCGCCCGCGCGCTCCTCGGCACCGAGGTCGCCTACCTCAGCCTCAACGACCCGGCGGCGGGCGACACCTACATGCGGGTCACCGAGGGCTCCGTCTCCGCCCGGTTCCAGCAGCTCAGGCTGGGCATGGGCGAAGGGCTCGGCGGCCTCGTCGCCCAGACCGCCCGCCCGTACGTCACCGACGACTACTTCGACGACGCCCGCTTCCAGCACACCCGGACCATCGACACCGCCGTCCGGGACGAGGGGCTCGTCGCCATCCTCGGCGTCCCCCTCACCCTCGGCAGCCAGGTCATCGGCGTCCTCTTCGCCGCCGACCGCAGGGCGAGGGTCTTCGAACGCGAACAGGTCGCGCTGCTCGGCTCCTTCGCCGCACACGCGGCCGTCGCCATCGACACGGCCAACCTCCTCGCCGAGACCCGCTCCGCCCTCGCCGAGCTGGAACGGGCCAACGACATCATCCGGGAACACAGCGGCGTCATCGAGCGGGCCTCCGAGGTCCACGACCGCCTCTCCGAACTCGTCCTGCGCGGCGGAGGCGTCCACGACGTCGCCGAGGCCGTATCCGAGGTCCTCGGCGGCACGGTCGAGTTCATCGAGACCGGGACCGGTACGGGAGCCGGCGCGGCGGCCGCGGGGACCGAGCGCCGTGCCGGCGGCCACGCCGTCCGCGAGGGCGACGACTGGGTGGCCGCCGTCGCCGCAGGCGGTGAGCACCTGGGCGCACTCGTGCTCCACGGGCAGCCCGACCTCGACCCCGTCGACCAGCGCACCCTCGAACGCGCCGCGCTCGTCACCTCCCTGCTCCTGCTCGCCCGCCGCTCGGCCGGCGAGGCCGAACAGCGGGTGCGGGGCGAACTCCTGGACGACCTCCTGGACGCCCCCGACCGGGACCGGCGCCTCCTGCGCGAGCGCGCCGCCCGCCTCCGTACCGACAGCGCCGCCCCCCACGTCGTCCTCGCCGCCCGCGTCGACCGGGCCGGCGAGCCCGCCCCCGGGGGCCGGCCGGGCCCCGGCACACCGGTCGCCGGCCGCGACGGCGCGGGCGAGGACGGCGCCGACCGCCGGCGGCTGTGGTCGGCCGCCTCCCATCTGGCGGCCACCCGCCACGGGCTCGCCTCCGCCCGCGACGGCGGTACGGTCCTGCTGCTGCCGCTCGGGCCCGGCGAGAGCGCCGCCGACCTCGCCCGCCGGACCGCCCGGCACCTCGGCGGCACCCTGCGCGAACCGGTCACGGTCGGCGCCTCCGCCCCCGTCACCGCGCCGCTCGACCACCCGGACCGGGTGGCCGGCGCGTACGCGGAGGCACGCCGCTGCGTCGACGCCCTCCGGCTCCTGCACCGCCAAGGTCAGGGCGCCGCCGCCGAGGACCTCGGCTTCCTCGGGCTGCTCCTCGCCGACAGCCGGGACATCGACGGTTTCGTGGAGCGCACCGTCGGCGCCGTCGTCGCCTACGACCGGCGGCGCGGCACCGACCTGGTGCGCACCCTGGACGCGTACTTCGCGAGCGGCATGAGCCCGGCCCGTACCAAGGACGCCCTCCACGTCCACGTCAACACGGTCGCCCAGCGCCTGGAACGGGTGGGCCGGCTCCTCGGCTCCGACTGGCAGTCGCCGGCCCGCGCCCTGGAGATCCAGCTCGCCCTGCGCCTGCACGCCCTCGCGGCCGCCGTACCCGCCCCCTGACGAACGGCCGGGCCCCGTGGTCCGCTCGCCGGGAGCGGACCACGGGGCCCCGGGGTGTCGTCCTGGCGGTCAGACCTCGGCGCGGACGGGCCGGTCGGCCGCGGGCTCCTCGTCGTCGCCGGCGAGGTCGCTGTGCCGGGTCTCCCGGGCGCAGGCGATGGCCACGACGGTGAGCAGCGCGGCGGCGATCACGTACAGGGCGATCGGGGTGGGACCGCCGTAGCCGTCGAGGAGCGCGGTCGCGATGAGAGGGGCCGGCGCGCCCGCCGCCACCGAGGAGAACTGCGCGCCGATGGAGGCACCGGAGTAACGCACCCGCGTCGCGAACATCTCCGAGAAGAAGGCGGCCTGCGGGGCGTACATCGCCCCGTGCAGGACCAGACCGACGGTGACGGCGAGGAGCAGGCTCCCGAAGGAACCCCGGTCGATCAGCGCGAAGAACGGGAACATCCAGAGCCCCACGCCGACCGCGCCGATCAGGTACACCGGGCGCCGGCCCCACCGGTCGGACAGGGCGCCCCAGAGCGGGATCACGGCGAAGTGCACGGCGGAGCCGATGAGCACGGTGTTCAGGGCCGTCTGCTTGGAGAGGCCGACCTGCGTGGTCGCGTAGACCAGGATGAACGCGGTGATGACGTAGTAGGAGATGTTCTCCGCCATGCGGGCGCCCATCGCGATCA
>NZ_JAPSIW010000524.1 GCF_031178505.1 Streptomyces sp.
CGAGGACGACGGCGCCGATGGCGCCGCGGACGAGGTCGTCCCACATGAACCAGAAGCGGTCCTGTCCGGGGGTGCCGAACAGGTACAGGATCAGGTCCTGGTCGAGCGTGATGCGGCCGAAGTCCATGGCGACAGTCGTCGTCGTCTTGTCACCGGTGTGCGTGAGGTCGTCGATGCCCGCGGACGCAGACGTCATGACGGCCTCGGTACGCAGCGGGTTGATCTCCGAGACGGCGCCGACGAACGTGGTCTTGCCCACGCCGAAGCCACCCGCCACCACGATCTTCGCGCTGGTGGTTGAACGGGCCGCGCCGCCGCTAGAGCTTGCGAAGTCCACTGAGCACCCTTTCGAGCAGTGTCACGTCTGGCTGGCCGCCGGCGGCCTCGTCGCCGCCGGGCTGATGAATGGCGACGAGTCCGGCCTCGGCCAGGTCGGCGACGAGGATCCGGGCAACGCCGAGGGGGATGGAGAGGAGCGCCGAGATCTCGGCGACCGACTTGATCTCGAAGCACAGCCGGCAGATCCGCTGGTGCTCGGGCAACTGCCCCTGCAGCCGGGACGGATCGGCCGTGGTCGACACCAGCGCCTCGATGGCGAGCTGGTAACGCGGCCGGGTCCGGCCGCCGGTCATCGCGTACGGACGGACGAGCGGGTTGTGGCCGCCCGAACCGCCCGCACCACCCGCGGCACGCCGGCCGGCCGCCGGGGTGGCCGCACCCGCCGGAGCGGCAGGGGCGGCCGGAGCCTGAGGCTGCTGATAAGGCTGGGAAACGCCTTGCCTGCTCGGTGCGGAGGGAAAGTTGAACCGGTTCTGCGCCGGGTCGCCCAGGGGTGCCTGATGCGCGTCAAAACCGTTGTAGGGGCTCGCGCCCGGGGGTGTTCCCACGTCTCCTCCTCCGACTGCCTCGCGGCTCCATGTCCCTTGGAACCGCGCCACCGCACCTTACGGTGCGGTGACGAGAAACGCACTGTCTGTCTGTTAGTTGAGAAGACTTCCCTGAAGCTCCGCCCGGAGGTCAGGGGTCAGTACGGTTCCGGCACGGTCCACGAGAAGGGCCATCTCGTAACCCACCAGACCGATGTCGGCCTCGGGGTGGGCGAGGACGGCCAGCGAGGAGCCGTCCGAGATGGACATGATGAAGAGGAAGCCGCGCTCCATCTCCACCACGGTCTGGTTGACCGCTCCGCCCTCGAAGATCCGGGACGCGCCCGCGGTCAGCGAGGTCAGTCCGGAGGCGACGGCCGCAAGCTGGTCGGCGCGGTCCCGGGGGAAACCCTCGGACATCGCCAGCAGAAGTCCGTCGGCGGAGACCACCACCGTGTGGGACACCCCGGGGGTGTTGTCCACGAAGTTGGTGATCAACCAGTTCAGATTCTGCGCCGCCTGGCTCATCGGGCTCACACTAACGCTCCTGGTTGTAGGTACTACCCGGGCCGAGGCCCGATCCGTTCGTGTCCGTTCCCGCGCTGCGTCCCTGCTGGACACCGCGGCGCAGGTTGCTCAACCTGCCCCGTACGTCCTCGGGCGAGCGGGAGACCTGGGGGCCGCCCTGCGGGGTCTGCTCCGCCGTGCCCTCGACCAGGTTGGCCTTCGGGACCCGCCGGGGGAGACCGGACGAGGTGACCCCGCCCGCCTTCGGCTCACGGAGCTTGCCGGCCCGCTGCCAGCGCTCGTCGTTGGCCGAGCGCCAGTCGTCCGGGCCCTCGGCCTCGTCCGACCGCTCGGCCGCCTGCTGCGCCGCCGGCGGAGCGGACTGCTCCGGCCGGGCGGACCGCTGTGCCTGCGGCGTCTGGGGGCCGGTGCTGCCACGGCGCGGCAGACCGGCGTCCGTCAGCGCGTGGCCGGCGTCCGGGGCGGGACTCGGGGCCGTTCCCGGACGGTCGAAGCCTACGCGGTCGGCGGCCTGTTCGGGAGCGCTCGGAGCAGATTCCGCTTCCGCTCCGTACTCCTGCTGGTAGCCGCCCTGGTAGGCGTTCTGATCCTGCCACTCTCCCTGGTGGGCATGGGGATCGAACGTGTTGCCGTACTGCTGCTGTTCGACGTTCGGGGTCTCGTACGAGCCCTCCGCATAGCCGCCCTGAGGGTAGCCGTCGGCGGACTGCTGCTCGTACCCCTCGTAGCCCTGCCCGGGGAAGCCGTAGCCGTCCTGCTGCTGAGGGTAGCCGTTCCCGTACTCCTGCGCCTGGCCGTACTCGGCGTTCGGGTACTCCTGGCCGTACTCCTGGGCCTGGCCGTACTGCTCGTACTCCTGGCCGGCGTACTCCTGCCCCTGGCCCTGCTCGTACTCCCGGGCCGAGAGGTCCGTCCCGTCCTGGAAGGGGGGACGGTCGCCGCCCTGCGCCTGCGCCTCCAGGGCGGCACGCCGCTCCTCGCGCAGCAGCGAGCGGTTGACCGGGTCCAGCTGGCGGTTGTCGTCCCGCTGCTCGTAGCGCGAGTCGTCGAAGCCCAGCTCGGCGGCGGTCCGCATCTGCTGCGGGGCGGCGTCGAAGGCGTTCTGCTGCGGAATGATCTGGGAGACGGTGAAGTCGTCCTGGACCGGCTGCTCGCCACCGCCACCGTGCGTGATCGCGTCCGGCAGCATGACCAGCGAGGTCGTACCGGCCTGCTCGCCCGAGGGGCGGAGCTGGACGCGGATGCCGTGCCGGTCGGCCAGCCGGCCGACCACGAAGAGGCCCATGCGCTGCGCGACGGCGACGTCCACCGTCGGCGGGTTGGCCAGCTTGTGGTTGATGTCCGCGAAGTCCTCGGCGGTCAGGCCGATGCCCTTGTCGTGGATCTCGACCATCACGCGACCGTCGGGGAGACGGGTCGCGGTGACGCGGACCTTGGTCTGCGGGGAGGAGAACGTGGTCGCGTTCTCCAGGAGCTCGGCGAGCAGGTGCACGAGGTCGGTCACGGCCTGGCCGTGGATCTCGGCCTCCGGGACGCCGGCGATCTCGATGCGCTCGTACTGCTCCACCTCGGAGGAGGCGGCGCGCAGCACGTCCACGAGCGGGACGGGCTGGTCCCAGCGGCGGCCCGGCTCCTCGCCGGCGAGGACGAGGAGGTTCTCGCCGTTGCGGCGCATACGGGTCGCGAGGTGGTCCAGCTTGAAGAGGTTCTCCAGCTGGTCCGGGTCGGCCTCGTTGTTCTCCAGGTCCGTGATGAGGGTCAGCTGGCCCTCGATGAGGGACTGGTTGCGGCGCGAGAGGTTGGTGAAGATCGCGTTGACGTTGCCCCGGAGCATGGCCTGCTCGGCGGCGAGCCGGACGGCCTCGCGGTGCACCTGGTCGAAGGCGCGGGCGACCTCGCCGATCTCGTCCTGGGAGTCGATCGGGATGGGCTGCACCCGGGTGTCGACCCGGCCCGGGTCGGTACGCGACAGCTGGTCGACCAGCATCGGCAGGCGCTGCTCGGCGATGCCGAAGGCGGCGGTGCGCAGCTCGCGCATCGAGCGGCTCATCTGGCGGGCCATCATCCCGGCCAGGATGAAGGCGGTGAGCAGGGCGATCACGACGATCGCGCCGTTGACCCAGGCGTCCCGCTGGGCGTCGGAGGAGATCTCGGCGGCCTCGGTCACGGCCTTGTCGACGAGCTCCTTCTCGACCTCGCTGTAGCCGTCGAACTTGGCGGTGGCGACCGCCATCCAGGTCTGCGGCGTGATGCCCTTCGCGGCGAGGGCCTTCAGGGCCGCGGGGTTCTTCGCGCTGCCGATGGCCGAGGCGGCACCGGTGTAGACCGAGCCGTCCTTGCCCTTCGGCAGCTCGACGCCGGCGGAGCGCATCTTCTCCGCGCCCGCGGCGGCCTTGGCCTTCATGACCTCCTGCAGCCGCTGCACGTCCTCGGCGGTGCCGCCGGAGTTGTACTCGCCGAGGGCGATCTGCTCCAGGTAGTTGTACGAGTTGAACGCCACGGACTGCTGGGCGAAGACCGGCTCCTTCTCGCTCGGCCGCACCAGCAGGTGGGTGCCGATGGAGCGCTGGAGCGACTCGGCGGCCTTGGCGAGCTGGATCGCGTAGACGGTACGGCCGTAGCTGGTGATGTTGCCGGTGCCCAGGCCGAGCTCGTTGGAGAACTCCATCAGGTAGTGCTGCACGCCCGTGTAGCCGAGCTGCGTGTTCACCGGGTCCAGACCGGCCGAGTAGGCCGTCTTCCGCAGCTGCTCGAGGTTGGGTTCCTCGTCCTTGAACAGGCGCAGCCGGCGCTCCAGACCCTGGCCCGACGGCATGTTCCGGACGGCCTCGTCGAACTTCATGCGGGCGGCGTCGGTGGCGGCCCGCGCCTGCGTCACTGACTCGTGGTCGCGGTCGCCGGCGAGCAGCGGGGCGGCCGTGAGGTCGCGCTCGTCGAGGAGGGCGGTGCTGTACTCCGAGGCGGCGCGCACGATGAGCGCCGTCTTCTCGGCGTCCTGCGCCTCCTGCCAGGTGTCGATCGAGCCCTTGACCTGGAAGCCGCCCATGACGAGGCCGACGAGCACGGGTATGAGGAGGATCGCGTTCAGTCGGGTGGGCACCCGCCAGTTGCGCGGCGACAGCTTGCTGGAGCTGCCCCGGGAGGCCGGTGGTGGCGTCACGGGTACGTCCGCGGGCGACACCGCCGTGCGCGACGGCGGGGTGAAGTTGCCCCGCGTCTCCTGCTCCGCGGAGCTTTCCTTGCTTCGCCTCACTCGACCAACAACCTCTCGGCGTCGGCACCTACGTTGTGCCGGTGTTTCGTTCAGGGCCGTACTACTCGGGAGTTCATGAATTGCAGCACGTGAAGGCGGTCCCTACCAAACAGTCGGCTGCGGCTTCCGGCCGTGGTGCAGACCTCAGATAAAACGGGCATAAAGAGCGAGCCCCGCCAAATGGCGGGGCTCATGTGAGCACAGCGGCACCGATCGGATGCGTCGGGTGTCCGAGGCGCGCCAATTCTCTGTCGAAATGTTATGAACACGCGGGCGGCCGTGTCGAAGGACACAGGCCGCCGCGCGCGGCACCGCAGGACAAGTGCCCCGGCCGGTTTCCTACTTGAGCCGGGCCATGAGGGCGTGCTCGACGAGGGTGATGAGCGCGCTCTTGGCGTCGGCCCGGTGGCGGGCGTCGGTGGTGATGATGGGGGTGTCGGGGCCGATCTGGAGGGCTTCCCGGACTTCTTCGG
>NZ_JAPSIW010000525.1 GCF_031178505.1 Streptomyces sp.
CTGGGGCCGGAAACGACGGGGACGAGGACGATTCGGCGACCGTCCAGGGCGTAGGTGTCGTTCTGCGGGTCCGGGAGCAACAGGCGGTCGTCGGTCATCCGGCAACGGCTGCTGAGCCCGGACAGTACGGTATCGGCGCAACCGCGGACCACGGCGCTGCCCACGCGCTCCGTCTCGCGTTCCAGCAGTGGCCGGGCTCGCTCCCACACTGGCACGAACGCCTGCCACACCGCCTGCACCACCTGGGCGTAGGCCCGTATCCACTGGGTGGGGCGGTCGATGACGGGGCGCCACTGTGTGGGGACCTCACCTGCGAACTCCGTCTCCAGTTCGGCCAGCAGCACGTCGGCGGACAGGTCGCGTAGTTGCTCGCACTGCGTGAGGACGTCACCTCGGGGCATGCTGGCGGTGGGTGTGACGCAGTCCGGGATGACGGAGTACCCGGGATCGAAGAGGGGGCGCAGCACCGTAGCGGCCGTGCTCGGCGCCGCGTCCAGGACCATCCGCCGCCACTGGCTCGGCACTCCGTGGCCGCGTCCACCGAAGACGTCCGCGACGAGCGACAGCACCGTCGCCCCCTGATGGTCGGCCACCGACACCCGCAAGTCGTCGAGCGTCCCGAGGTGCAGTGCCGTGTGCCCGTGCATTCCCGCCGTCCCGTTCCCGTGCCGTCCCGTCGCCCGAGTTCATTCTCGCGGAGCCCGGACCCGGTCCCGGCGGCCGCTACGCACAACTGCGTAGCGGCCGTTCCTCCTATGATGAGGAGGGGTTCGAGGCCGAGAAGGGGGCGTGGAGGCACCGTGGCACTGCAGCACCGTGACTACGAGGTCCTGCTGGCGCTCTCGGTCCACGCGTTGGAGCAGGACGGCTCCGCGTCGCCGTGGCCCACGCTGACCCGGGCGATTCGCGGGCATCTGGGCGTGGAGGCGGTGACGTTGACCGAGATCGCCCGACAGCGCAGCCGCCCGCTCGCCTGGGCGCCGGGCGCGGTCGATGACGGGCGCATCCGCGCGTTGTCACGGCGGTCCATGCGTTCCGGCAATCCGCTCATCCGTCACTACCGCGCAGCGCGCGACCCGGAGCCGCGGACCGCGGAGGACCTGACCGGTGGCGCGGGGTGGCGCAACAGCGCGGCGCGGTCGATCGCCCGGGAGTACTTCGGCGCGGAGCACGTCTTGGGCGTGCCTTGCGCCCTGCCCGCCGGACACTCCGGTGTACTGCGCGGCTGTGTCGTCTACAGCAGGACACGCTTCTCACCGGCGCAACGGGCGTTTCTGCACCGGGCGCAGCCGCTGCTGGCCGCAGTGGACGCGCACGAGCGGGCGATGGACCGGACCTTTCGGCGGGCCGGCCAGGACACGACGGACCGGGCGCGGGCCTACGGACTGACCCGGCGCGAACTAGCGGTACTGCTCCTTCTCGGCGAGGCGCTCCCGGCCAAGGGCATCGCGACACGACTGAACATCTCCGTCCGCACCGTCCAGAAGCACATTCAGAACATCTATCGCAAGCTGGGCACCAAGGACCGCGTGGATGCGGCACTGCTGGCCCAGTCGCTGGGGCTGGTGCGCCCGCGGCCCCCCTTCGGCGACCCGGGCCCGGATGTGCCAAGGATCTCGTGACGCCGCGACCGTCACCGCGGGAGGCCGACGCCTGCCTGTCGGGCACTGTGCAGCAGGTCGACGATGCCGAGCACGCCCGCGGCATCCGTGCGCCGGAAGGTACCGTCGATCACGTCGGCCACCAGGCCGGCCAGCCGCTCAATGTCGGCCTCCGCTCCGCCCCGCGCCAGGCTCAGGGCGGCGTTGAGCCGCTCCAGGCGTGCGGCCACCTTCAGCCCGTCGCCCGTTTTCCAGGGCTCCTGCAGCACCAGCCGGACCAGGTGCGCCACCTGATGGGGGCCCAGCCCGGTGGAGAGGGTGCGTATGGTGTCGATGAAGCGGGGGACGCCCCACAGCACCATGGTCGTCTCCTGCAGCCCCGTGGTGACCGTCAATTTGCGGGTGACGGCGAAGGAACTGTTGCGGACATCGACGACGGACGGCAGGAAGACACTGAAGGAGCCCCTGAGACGGTTGGCCGAGTGCGCCTTGAACACCAGTCGGTAGTTGGTCAGGAAGCAGCGCCCGCCGATGGCCTCCTTGCCGCTCATCCCGATCAGCCACATCAGGTCGTCGAACGCGAACTGGGTGAGCCCGGACTCCTTCACGTCGATCACCGCGTTGGCGTTCTTGCGCAGCACGACGTGTTCGCCGGGGAACATGCTGTCGGGCGTCAGGGACAGGAATGACACGGTCGCTCTCCACGTACTCGATCGTCACCGGGGTGCGCGTCCCCGGGGAACCAGCCGGACAGGTCGATAAAGAGACGGCGGTGCGTGTGGGCGGCCACGGCCGCGATCTCCTTCCACTGGTCCGCGGACAGGGGCGCGGCATCCAGGACTCGCCGTGTCGGCAGGTCCGAGAGCCGGAGGCACACGGCGACGGGGCCGTCCGGCCGCTCGCGGGCGAACTCCATGGTGGCGATCCATCCCCACTCCAACTTCATCCGAACACGCCACCATGGGCCGGACCCGGACCCGATCACGGCCTGCTCGACGACGAAGCCGTCCGACGCCGACGTCGCACTCACCGTGCCCGCAGCGGTGGGGGCTGTCCGGACGCCACGCGTCCATAGGCGCGCAAGCCGAGCGTCAGCGTGATCAGCAGGGCCGGCAACGAGGCCCATGCCAGCCAGGGAAAAGGTGGCCGACCGAGCGGATCGAAGCCGCTGGGTGTCAGTCCCGTCGTCACATAGGCGTCGTCGCCGACGATCCGGACGTCGACCTCGATGTTCCCCGCGGACGAGCCGATCCCGGCCAGGGAGTAGTACCCGCCGTATTCCGCCCAGGCCGCCTCGCCGAAGTAGATGTCGAGTTTGCGGTACTCGTCATCGATGACGCGATCCGGGTCCCCCCGTTCCAGCTGTCGCCAGCCGGAGCAGGTAGCCGTGGCACCGTCGGTCGCGCACTTCTGCGGCAGATCCAACCGGTCTTCTTCGCCGTACCTCATGGCGTAACCGCTGGAGTGATGGACGGCGAACGACACCCACCCGAGGACCGCGAGGGGAGCGGCCAGGGCGGCCGCCAGGACGGCAAGGCGCAGCCGTCGGCCACCCCCGTCGGCCGACGGCCGGCTCCCCTTGCGAGCCAGCGCCTGGCACAGCAGGCCCCACAGGGGACCTACCAGCAGGCACAGGAGCACCACGCCCACTCGGCCCCAGAACGGTGGACCGAGCACTCCGGCGAAACCGGCCACCGCGAGAACCGCGACCGCGGGCGCCAGCCAGTCGGCCCGCCACCCGAGCCGCTCACCAGCGCTTTCGGCTTCGTCCGGCCGACCCATGTCCCCTCGCCCCTCCCTCTTCGGGCCCGGTGGAAGGTGCCCAGGACACCTTCCCGCGCGGGAAAGCGCAGTTCAACGATTTAAATAATCGTTGAACTCCGCGGCCAGGGTGAGGAAGGGTGGAGGAAGCGATCGAGCCGACGTGCCCGAACGCCTGGCTCGCGGCTTCGCATGCCAGCTCCCCCCGTCTGGCCGCTACCGTCACCTCTCTGTCCGAAACGGACCTGAACCAGCGCTCAAAAGCCGGCGAATGGAGTATCGCGCAGGTGCTCTCCGACCTCGGCAGCGCCGCCGAGATCTCAACCGGGCTCCTCCAGCGCGGTATCGCCGGTGACGGGGCCGGACCCGCACGGGAGGATCTGGAGCCGGTGTGGAGCGATGGTGGGTCGTTGCAGGGGTTCCCGGAGGAGATATCGGACCCGACCACAGGCCCGTCCCCGGGACCACGGCATGTGGCGTTGGAGACCTACCTGGACCGTCATATCGACGGCCCGTGTGCGCCGGTTCTGCTGCCGTGCGTGAGGGGTGGTGGCCACTGGACGGGGCGCAGCATGCTCTCGCGCTGGGCGCGCTGGCCTGGCAGGTGGTGCGCACGCAGGCGTTCAGGTCCTTCGACGAGCAGGTCGGCCGGCAGGTCTTCCCAGCTTTGTGGCTTCGGAGGCAGTGGATTTGTGCGAGGACGGCTGGGGCGGCCGCTGTCGGACGTGGAGCGCTGGAGGTGTTCTTGGACTGCCCTATAGACGGCTCCCGGCCCTTCCGTGGTCGCTGACCGTGCCCGGCGCGACCGTCAGCGCAAATGGCGGCGGAAGGCCGAGGACGAGGCCCGTCTGCTGTACGGCGAGGATGGTGGCTGACGCAGCCCGGTCGGGCTGCAGCTCCAAGAAGCTCCGGTGTGCGGTTGCCTGCTGCCATGTGCAGATCAGATGGAGCCGACGCACTGCGTCAGTGCCGAGTCGTACGGTCCAGCAGTGATCTCGCGACCAACGTGCCAGGCTCAGGGCCCTTTATGATGCCGCCTTTTGCGCCGCCGGTGACCTACCAGACGACGTCCTGCGGGCACGGCCGCTGGCCGAGATTCCCCTGCTGGACGGCACACCCGTCGACGCTGTCTGGCCGCGACCCGGGCGCGCGGGGCGGTGCCTGCCTGCTGCGTGCGCGACCTGGCGGCCTCCGCGGCCGGCCGGATGCCGGGCGGGTTTACTGTGACCGTTCCAAGTCGCAACCTGACAGCACCCTGTCCATGTTGGTTGGCCGGTGCCCGCTTCGGCGGACTGAGGGCACCGGCCGCTTTCCGTCCTAGGCCGTGTCTGATAATTGATCTTGTGGTGGGTCGTGGAGAGCTGACGGATGCGGCGTGTGAGCGGATAGCGCCCCTACTGCCGGGTGTTGACGGGCGGGGTCGGCCGTGGCGGAATCATCGGCAGGTGATCAACGGGGTGTTATGGCGGTCGCGGACCGGATCTCCGCAGCGTGACCTGCCGGAACGCTACGAGCCCTGGCAGACGGTCTACGATCGGTTCGCCCGCTGGAAGGCGGACGGGACCTGGGCACGCCTGCTCGAGCAGGTGCAGGTGCACTGTGACTCGGTCGGAGCCGTGGAGTGGACCGTGTCGGTCGACTCCACGATCAACCTTCCACCAGCATGCCGCCGGCGCCCGCAAAAAGGGGCGTCGGCAGGGGACGAACTGGAAGATCCGGCATGCACGACGGCTGGCCAGGCGCTCGGACG
>NZ_JAPSIW010000041.1 GCF_031178505.1 Streptomyces sp.
CCTTCGTACGGGTACTCAGGGGCCCGTCAGACAGGGTTCCGAGAGGCCGCGGCCGTGGAGCCAGGCACGGTACGGGGCGGCCTGGCGGGCGGCCTCGCGGTAGGCGTCGGCCAGGTCGGCGTACAGGGCGTCCAGCGCGGTCCCCGGGCGGCCGTACAGGAGCAGGCGGACGGCCAGGGGGTCGCCGCGCAGCGGACGTATGGCCATGTCCTCGCGCGGGCCCGAGGTCGGCTGGCAGGGGGCGACGGCCTCGCCGAGAGCGACGAGCGAGGCGGCGGTCAGGTAGTCGCCGTGCAGGACGGGCGGGTCGATGCCGGCGGCGCCGAGGACGCGGCGCAGACCGTCCCACTCGCCGTCCACGGTCGGGTCGACCATCCAGTGGTCGGCGGCGAGGTCGGCGAGGTCCACGACGGGCCGGGCGGCGGCCGGATGGTCCCGGGCGAGGGAGACGAACTGCGGCTCGCGCGCGACCAGGACGCGCTCCCGCAGCCCCGGGGGCACCCGTAAGGGGAAGCCCTCCACCTCGTGCACGAACGCCACGTCGAGCTGGCCCTCGGCGACCGTCCGCAGCAGGGCGTTGGCCGAGACGTCCACCCGCAGGCCGACCTCCGTGCCGGGGAACCGGCGGCGCAGCCGGCGCAGCCAGCCGGGGAGCGCCCGGCTGGCGGTGGAACCGACCCGCAGGGCGGGGCCGTCGGCGCGGGTGGCGGCGGCCCGGGTCTCGGTGACGAGCGCGGTCAGGTCCGCGATCAGGGGCCGGGCGCGGCTCAGCACGGAACGGCCGAGGGGTGTGGGCAGACAGCCGGTGCGGTCGCGGGAGAACAGCGGGGCGCCGAGGGAGCTCTCGATCCGGCGCAGCTGGGTGGTCAACGACGGCTGGCTGATGCCGAGTTGCCGTGCCGCCTTGTGCAGGCTGCCCGCGTCCGCGATGGCGCAGAGCGCCCGCAGGTGTCTCACCTCCAGTTCCATGCCCCGAGGGTAGGGCGGCGCCCCGGGCCGCACCAGACGTCGCCGTACCCGGAGCACCCCTGGCGGTGGGGCAGTTGAGAAGGGGGTGATGTGACGGGGTTATCGGGGGTTGACATCATCCCCGCCGGCACCGGTGTCCCCGACACTCACTTGCGATCCCCTACCGGAGGAGCCCCCCATGCGACACCCCAAGGTCCTCAGCTCGGCCCTGGCCACCGTCCTCGGCCTCGGCCTCGCCGCCTCCCTCGGCGCCGGTCCCGCCACCGCCGCCCCCGCCCCCATGCCTGTCATGAGCACGTCCAGCCTCGGTGCCGCGTACGCCGGTTCCGCCGAGGAGGCCTCGGCGAACCGGGCCTTCTTCGACGCCGTCGTCGCCTCGGTGGCGAAGAAGCGCGCCGCCACCCCGGGCGCGACCGCCGTCACCGTGGTCTACAGCGCCGCCAACGCCCCCAGCTTCCGCACCCAGATCGCCCGCTCCACCCAGATATGGAACAGCTCGGTGGTGAACGTACGGCTGGTGGAGGGCAGCAACCCGGACTTCCGCTACTACGAGGGGAACGACTCCCGCGGCTCGTACGCGAGCACCGACGGGCACGGCAACGGCTACATCTTCCTCGACTACCGGCAGAACCAGCTCTACAACTCCACCCGGGTCACGGCGCACGAGACCGGGCACGTCCTCGGTCTGCCGGACCACTACAGCGGTCCGTGCAGCGAGCTGATGTCGGGCGGCGGCCCCGGCACGTCCTGCCAGAACGCGACGCCGAACGCCCAGGAGCGGTCCCGCGTCGACCAGTTGTGGCGGTACGGGCTCGCCACCGCGTTCAAGAACTGACCGAGGCCCCGGCGGCGCCCCCTCCCCGGGGGCGCCACCGTCAGGCGGCCTGAAGCAGGCGGCGGCCGAAGGCGGCGCCGTCCGGAAGCTGGCGCCGGACCCGTTCGAGCGCCTCCTCGAAGTCCCCGCCGGCCACGACCGCCTCGAAGGCGGCCCCGCCGTAGTGGAGCGTGAGGCTCAGGTCCGCCCGCTCCCCGAGGGTCAGCAGGCAGCTGAGCGTGGCCTGCTGATCCACCCCGTCCACGACGACGGGGAGCGGCAGGTCCCACTCCAGGACGCAGCCGGTGAGGGGCTGTCCGCCCGCGGGTGCGGCGCCGAGCGCGGCGAAGCTCTCGCCGGTGTACTCGACCCCCCTGATCCGGGTGGCCACGCGCCGCCCGTCGGCCGTGATGACGATCGCTTCCGCGCCGCTGCGGTCCCGGTACCAGCCGGTCCAGACTTCTGTCGACTCCGATGACATGCGCGGACTGTAGCGGTATGACCGGCTCCTGCGCGCGGCCGGTCACCCGGTGGCCGGACTTCTCCCGTTCTCGGTGTTCTTGCCGGTCACGTACGTGGTAGCGGCTTCCGCGCCCCTTCCGCGCCCGTCACTCCGCCCCCGGGGCGCTCCGGGCGTCACGCGCCCCGCGCCCGGAGCCGGGCGCGTCCTGTGCCGCTCCGCCCCCGCAGCCGGCCGCGCGGCAGGGCTGCACCTTCCACTCCGGCACCCACGCCCCGAGGACCTTGTGCCGGGTGGCCACCATGTCGAGGGGACCGCCGCAGGCCGGGCAGACCGGCTCGGCGCGCGGGTCCCGCAGCGTACGAGGCACCTCGTCACCCATGGATCCAGAGTAGGCCGCCCGGCGCGACGCCGCCCCTCGTCACCGCTTCCGGGTGTACGTCCGGACGACCACACCGTTGTCGAAGGTCCGCACCGGACCCAGCGCGAACTCCCGGACGGCGAAGTCCGTGCCGAACATCGGCATGCCGGCGCCGTAGACCTGGGGGTACGTCTTGATGATCAGCTCGTCGACCTCGTCGATCAGCGCGCCCGCGAGCGTGGAGCCGCCGCAGAGCCAGATGTCCAGGCCGCTCTCCTCCGCCTTGAGCTCCCGCACGCGGCCCACGAGGTCGTCGGCGATGAGCTCGACGTTCGGGTCGGGCGACTCGGTGAGCGAGCGGGTGGCGACGTATTCGCGCAGGTGGCTGTAGGGGCTGGTGACGCCGACGTCCAGGCCGACCTTGTACGAGTTCAGCCCTTGGACCACGGTGTCGAAGCGCCGGCTCGGGGTGCCGGGCTCGATGCCGAGGACGGGCCACCCGGGGGCGGCGACCGTCTCCGGGTACTCGGCCTTCATGTACTCCAGGTACTCGCCCATGACGTAGCCGTACGCGGAGCTGGCGTCGCCCTTGGGGTCACCGATGAAGCCGTCGATGGAGCAGGCGACGAAGTAGGTGAGCTTGCGCAAACCGGTCCTCAGTTTCTGTGGGAACATGGCCGCGTCCACAACCACGACGCTTATAGTGCTTCACCTGTAGTGGTTGTGCAAGACCTTTTCGCTGAGAAATTCGAAAGACCTGGAAGGAGCGCGGCATGGCGAGGAATCCGGAGCGCCGCACGGCACTGCTGGACGCGGCGATCGAGGTGCTGGCGGACGAAGGTGCCCGGGGGCTCACCTTCCGGGCGGTCGACGCCCGGGCCGGTGTGCCCACGGGCACCTCGTCCAACTACTTCACCGACCGGGACCAGATGCTCTCCCAGGTCGCGGACCGCATCTTCGTACGGCTGACGCCCGAGCCCGGGGCCATCGACACGGCCCTCCTGCCGGCCCCGAGCCGGGAGCTGGTCGTGGAGCTGATGCGCTGGCTCGCCCGCCGCATGGCCGCCGAACGCAGCTGCTACCTCGGCCTGTTCGAGCTGCGCCTGGAGGCGGCACGGCGCCCGGAGCTCCGGACGCGGTTCACCGAGGTGCTCCGGTCCGACCTGGACCTGAACATCCGGCTGCACCTCGACTCCGGCATGCCCGGGGACGCGGACACCGTGCGGCTGCTCTACTTCGCCCTGACCGGGCTGCTGTTCGACCACTTCACCGTGCCCGGCCTGCACGGCGAACGGGACCTGGACGAGCTCATCGAGACCGTGGTCACCCGGATCGTCCCCACCTCCTGACCCGGGCGCGCGGTCCCGCCACGGCGGTCAGCGCGTGCGGCGCGTGACGAACTCCGCGAGGGCGAGGAGGTCGCCCGCCGCGTCCAGGTCGGGCACCGCGCGCGCCAGGTGCTCGACCGCGCGGCCCATGGAGTCGGCCGCGCTCGCCTGCGCCCAGTCGCGGCCCCCGGCACGTTCCACGGCGTCCGCCGCCGCCCGTACCGCGGCCGCGTCGAGGGCCGTACGGGAGTAGAGCGCGGCCAGTTCCTCACCGGCGGGGGTGCCGGAGGTGAGAGCGGCCACCACCGGCAGGGACTTCTTGCGGGCGGCGAGGTCCGCTCCGACGGGCTTGCCGGTCCGGTCCGGGTCGCCCCAGATGCCGATGAGGTCGTCGATCAGCTGGAAGGCGAGCCCGGCCTCCCGGCCGAAGGCGTCCAGCGCCGCGACCTCCTCCTCGCCCGCGCCGGCGTAGAGCGCCCCGAGGGCGCAGGCGCAGCCGAGCAGAGAACCGGTCTTCGCGGTGGCCATGGCGAGGCATTCGTCGAGGGAGACCTCGCCGGGACCGCGCTGCTCGAAGGCGCAGTCCGCCTGCTGGCCCGCGCAGAGTTCGATGACGCAGGCGGCGAGCCGCGCGGCGGCCGCCCCGGAGGCGGGGTGCGGGTCCTCGGCGAGCAGCCGGAGGGCGAGGGCGCTCATCGCGTCGCCGGCCATGAGGGCGTCCGGGACGCCGAAGACCGTCCAGGCGGTGGGGCGGTGCCGGCGCGTGTGGTCCTCGTCGACGATGTCGTCGTGGAGGAGGGTGAAGTTGTGGGCGAGTTCGACGGCCGCGGCGGCTTTGACGGCGCGGGCGGGATCGGCACCGAGCGCCCGGGCGGCCGCGAGCACGAGGGCGGGCCGGATGGCCTTGCCGGCCTGACCGGCGGCCGGTGTCCCGTCGGCCTGCTCCCAGCCGAAGTGGTACATGGCCACCCGCCGTATGGAGCCGGGCAGGGACTCGACGGTCGAGCGGAGTTCGGGGTGGACGGCGGCGCGCGTCTGGTCGAGGAGGAGTACGGCCCCCTGACCATCGGTGACGGCATCCGCGCTGGTCACGGTCACGTTGTCTTCCTTCAGCACATGGAGCGCGGGGGACGGCGGCGGTGGCGCGGCCGCCTCCGGGGCGGCCCGGAGAGGGTCGCGGCGGCGGCCGGGACGGCTGACGCCGGGGCGGGAGGGATCGGTTCCCGCCCCGGCGTCACCGGCTCAGTGCCAGCGGCTGACCTCGACGTTCTCCAGGACACCGAGGGCGTCCGGGACGAGGACCGCGGCCGAGTAGTAGGCGGTGACCAGGTAGGAGATGATCGCCTGCTCGTCGATGCCCATGAAGCGGACGGAGAGGCTGGGCTCGATCTCGTCGGGCAGCCCGGTCTGGTGCAGACCGATCACGCCCTGGTCGGCCTCACCGGTACGCATGCAGATGATCGAGGTGGTGCGGGCGTCCGAGATCGGGATCTTGTTGCACGGGAAGATCGGGACTCCGCGCCAGGTCGGGATGCGGTTGCCGTTGACGTCGATGGTCTCGGGCACCAGACCGCGCCTGTTGAGCTCGCGGCCGAAGGCGGCGATGGCCCGCGGGTGTGCGAGGAACAGCTTCGAGCCGCGGCGGCGGGTCAGCAGTTCGTCCATGTCGTCGGGGCTGGGGACACCGTCGTGCGGCTGGATCCGCTGCCCGTAGTCGCAGTTGGCGAGGAGGCCGAACTCCTTGTTGTTGACGAGCTCGTGCTCCTGGCGCTCGCGGAGCGCCTCGACCGTCAGCCGCAGCTGCTGCTCGGTCTGGTTCATCGGCTTGTTGTAGAGGTCGGCGACGCGGCTGTGGACCTTCAGGACGGTCTGGGCGACGCTCAGCTCGTACTCGCGGGGCGAGGCCTCGTAGTCGACGTAGGTGTGCGGGACGACCGCCTCGCCGACGTGACCGGCGGAGACGTCGATGGCGGCCTCGCCGTACTTGTTCGTGCGGTGCGCGGGCCGGGCGGCCTCGGCGGCCAGGTGGGCGGCGAGCGACTCCGCCCGGTCCGCGAGGTTCCGCACGTCGTCGCGGGTGAGCTCCAGGACGGTGCAGGCGGTGGCCGCGCGGGCGGTCCACTCCCAGGTGACGCCCTCCCGGACGAGGGAGGAGTCACCGAAGTAGGCGCCGTCGGCGAGGACGCCGAGGACCGTCTCGTCCCCGTAAGGCCCCTCGCCGACCTGCTCGATGCGGCCGTGCGCGAGGAGGTGGACGCGGTCGGTGGGCTCGCCGGCGACGGCGATGATCTCGCCCGCCGCGTACTCCCGCTGCCGGCAGCGGGACGCCAGCTCCGTGAGGGCGTCCACGTCCTCGTAACCGCGCAGGGCGGGGAGCTCGCCGAGTTCCGCCGGGATCACGGCGACGCTCCCACCGGTCTGTACGAAGGTGACCCGGCCGTCGCCCACGGAGTAGCTGAGCCTGCGGTTCACCCGGTACGTACCGCCCTGCACCTCGACCCACGGCAGCATCCGGAGCAGCCACCTGGAGCTGATCTCCTGCATCTGCGGGGCCGACTTGGTGGTCGTGGCGAGGTTCCGCGCGGCGGCGGTACCGAGACTCTGCTGCGGGGCCTGCCGCTCCGCGCGGACCTCGTCGCCAACCGAACCAACGGACATGGAACTCCCTCTCGTATGACTGAGTTACGAGAGAAGCCTTTCAGTGCGGAGAGTAGGCGCGCCATTACACGATCGGGTGGGACTGTTCGGTGATCTTCGGGGCATGTCACGCTTTTCACCCCCGAACAGAGGAGTCCTGGGGTTTCCCGGCCGGGTGTCCGGATCGGCTCGCACGGCGCTCGAACGCCTAGCAGCGGAGCCGGTGCCTCCGGTACTCCGGAGGCAGGGACTCCGGCCGCGGTCCGCGCTCCGGAGGTGCACCCCTTCCGAAGGGAGTCGGTCATGGCCAAGCCCATGTCGGCGAGAAGATTCCTCGAAGCGCTGCGCGACGAAGGCCTCTCGGTCGTCGAGGTCGGCGACTGGTCCACCCACAACCGCAACCACAAGGGCTCCTGGGGGCCGGTCCACGGCGTGATGATCCACCACACCGTCACCCGGGGCACCGCGAAGACCGTCCGGATCTGCCGCGACGGGCACGCCGGCCTGCCGGGACCGCTCTGCCACGGCGTGATCGCCAAGGACGGCACGGTCCACCTCGTCGGATACGGCCGCGCCAACCACGCCGGACTCGGTGACGACGAGGTCCTCCGCGCCGTCATCGCCGAGCGCGGCCTGCCGCCGGACAACGAGGCGACGACGGACGGCAACCGGCACTTCTACGGCTTCGAGTGCGAGAACCTCGGCGACGGCGAGGACCCGTGGCCCAAGGTCCAGCTCGACGCCATCGCCAGGGCCGCGGCCGCCGTGTGCCGCGTCCACGGCTGGACGCAGCGCTCGGTCATCGGCCACCTGGAGTGGCAGCCCGGAAAGGTGGACCCGCGCGGCTTCACCATGGGTTCCCTGCGGGAACGGATCGCCGACCGGCTGCGGTGAGGCGCGGGGCGTACGGCGGGGCCAGGACGTGCGGGCGCGCCGGAGACCTCGACCCGCACGCCGTTGTCCCTGCCGTGCGGCCAGGGCGTGCGGGCGCGCTCGGCTCGATCCTCCCGGCCACCCCGGGCGACCGCCGGGCCGCCCTTCCGGAGGCCGGGGCCCGGCCCGCCGTACCGCCGGCCGGCCCGCCACAATGGCCGGGTGAACGCGTTCGACCCGTCCCGGCTGCGGCCCCGGCTCCCCTCCCCCCTGGTGCCGGTGGCGGACGAGCGCTTCACCCGGCGGGGTCTGACGCTGCTGCTCAAGCGCGAGGACCTCATCCACCCGGACCTGCCCGGCAACAAGTGGCGCAAGCTCGCGCTCAACCTCCGCGCCGCCGCGGGCCGCCCCGTGCTCACCTTCGGCGGCGCGTACTCCAACCATCTGCGGGCGACCGCGGCCGCCGGACGGCTGCTCGGCTTCCCCACCCTCGGGATCGTCCGCGGCGACGAACTCGCCGGACGGCCGCTCAACCCGTCCCTGGCCCGGTGCGCGGCGGACGGGATGCGTCTGGAGTTCACCGACCGGGCCACCTACCGCGCCAAGGGCGACCCGCGCACGCTGGCCGCGCTGCTGGCCCGGGTCCGGGCGCCCGAGGACACGTACGTCGTCCCGGAGGGCGGCAGCAACGCCCTCGCCGTCGAGGGCTGCCGGGAGCTCGGCCGTGAACTCGCCGGGGCCGCGGACGTGGTGGCCGTCGCCGTCGGCACGGGAGGCACCCTCGCCGGCCTCGCCGCCGGGCTCGCGCCGGGGCAGCGGGCCCTCGGCGTCCCGGTCCTCAAGGGCGGTTTCCTCGGCGGGGAGGTCAGGGCGCTGCAGACGGCGGCGTTCGGCGGTCCGCGCGGCGACTGGACACTCGACGAGCGCTTCCACGGCGGCGGTTACGCCCGCACCGACCCCGCCCTGGAGGCCTTCGCACAGGACTTCGAGGCGCGGCATGAACTCGCCATCGAGCGTCTCTATGTCGCCAAAATGCTTTTCGGCGTCCTGACCCTCGCGGAGGAGGGCGCCTTCCCGCCCGGCACCCGCGTCGCGGCGGTCGTCACCGGCGGGCCGGACGGCCTTCCTCAGCCCTCCGTCTCGCGGTAGGCGGCGGCCTCCTCCAGATCGAGGCGGCGCAGCAGGTTCCGCAGCATCTCGTCGTCGATCCGGCGCTCGTCGCGCAGCTTCACGAAGACCTCGCGCTCGGCCTCGATCATCTCCCGCGAGAGGCGCCGGTAGGTGTCGTCGGCGGTCTCGCCGGTGGTCTCGTTCACGGCGCCGAGCCGCTCCCAGACGGCGTTGCGGCGCCGCTCCAGGACGGTGCGCAGGCGCTGTTCGAGCGGGCCCGGCAGCGTGTTGCGCCCGTCGGCGAGGAGGGCGTCGAGGCGTTCCTCGGCGGCGCGGGAGGCCTCGCTCTGCGCCTGCGCCTCGGCCAGGGTCTCGGCGTGCCGGTCGCGGCCGGGGAGCTTCAGGGAGCGGATCAGCGGGGGCAGGGTGAGACCCTGCACCACCAGGGTGCCAATGACGGTGGTGAAGGTGAGGAAGAGGACGAGGTTGCGGGCCGGGAACTCCTCACCGCCGGTGACGGCGGGGATGGAGAAGGCGATGGCGAGGGAGACCACGCCGCGCATGCCGGCCCAGCCGACGACGAGCGGGGCCCGCCAGTCGACGCCCGGCTCCCGTTCACGGATGCGCGCCGAGAACCGGCGGGGCAGGAAGGTCGCCGGATACACCCAGACGAAACGGACGACGACCACGGCGGCGAACACCCCGGCCGCGTACCAGGCCGCCTCGCCGACGCCGTACCGGCCGAGCCCCTGGACGACGTACGGCAGCTGGAGGCCGATGAGGGCGAAGACGGCGGACTCCAGCACGAAGGCGACCATCTTCCAGACGGCCTCCTCCTGGAGCCGGGTCGCGAAATCAACCTGCCAGGCGCGGTGTCCGAGGAACAGGCCGACCACGACGACCGCGAGGACGCCGGAGGCGTGGACCTCCTCGGCGGCCGCGTAGGCGACGAAGGGGATGAGGAGGGAGAGGGTGTTCTGGAGCAGGGAGTCGCGGACCCGGCAGCGCAGCCAGTGGATCGGCACCATGAGCACCAGGCCGACGCCGACGCCGCCGACGGCGGCGAGCGCGAACTCCTGGATGCCGCCCGCCCAGCTGACCGCCTCGCCGACGGCGGCGGCGAGGGCGACCTTGTAGGCGGTGATGGCGGTGGCGTCGTTCACCAGGGACTCGCCCTGGAGGATCGTGGTGATCCGGTGCGGCAGGCCGAGCTTGCGGGCGATGGCGGTCGCGGCGACCGCGTCCGGCGGGGCGACGACCGCGCCGAGCACGAGGGCGGCGGTGAGCGGCAGATCGGGCACGAGGACGTACGCGAGCCAGCCGACGGCGACCGTGGCGAAGAGGACGTAGCCGACGGAGAGCAGGGCGACGGGCCGGATGTTGGCCTTGAGGTCGAGGTACGAGGAGTCGACGGCGGCCGTGTAGAGGAGCGGCGGAAGGATCAGCGGCAGAACGACGTGCGGGTCGAGCGTGTAGTCGGGGACCCCGGGTACGGCGGAGGCGACGAGACCCACGGCGACCAGGAGCAGCGGCGCCGGGACGGGGGTCCGGCGGGCGAGGCCCGCCACGGCGGCGCTCGCCGCCACCAGTGCCACCAGCTGCAGTGCGTCCATGCCCGTCCCCGTCTCGTGCCGCAACGTAACCTGGCCATCATGAGCGAGTGCCCCCACCTTGCCGAAATGCCGCGCCCCGAACCGGCACCGCAGGCCGACACCTGCCCGGAGTGCCTGGTGGACGGGACGCACCCGGTCCAGCTGCGGCTCTGCCTGAGCTGCGGGCACGTGGGCTGCTGCGACTCCTCGGCGGGACGGCACGCCACCGCCCATTTCGACGCGACGGGGCACCCGGTGATGCGGACCTTCGAGCCGGGCGAGGCGTGGCGCTGGTGCTTCGTCGACGGTGTGATCGTCTGACCGCCCCGGGGGGGCCGCGGGGGCAGGGTACGGACCGGAGCCCCGCCGTCCGCGGAGCGGTGGCCGACGCGCGTCGGCCACCGAGCGGTTCAAGCGCGGGGCGACTGGGTACGTCACCCCTCCGCCGGGCGCTCGGTTTTGCCCCCCGCACACCTCTGGCCACTGTCCGTACCCAGGGTCCTACCATGGGTGAGGGACCGGGGTCCGGGGGGCCGGGGGCTCGCGGCGACACGGCAGGATGGATCGCGATAGCGTCACGGCGGACTGCGCAGCCCCCTGCGTACCGCCCGGTTCGGGGGCTCCTTCCCCCGGGCCCCGATTGAGCTTGTGCCACCTTGGAGGTGAGGGTGTCCCAGATCGCAGGCGAGCCCGGGACCCAGGACTTCGTGGAAGTCCGGCTGCCCGCTGCGGGTGCCTACCTGTCCGTGCTGCGAACGGCCACGGCCGGCCTCGCGGCGCGCTTGGACTTCACCCTCGACGAGATCGAGGACTTGCGGATCGCGGTCGACGAGGCCTGCGCCATCCTGCTCCAGCAGGCCGTGCCGGGATCCGTCCTCAGCTGTGTGTTCCGGCTCGTGGACGACTCGCTCGACGTGACCGTCTCCGCCCCGACCACGGACGGGCGGGCGCCCGAGCGGGACACCTTCGCCTGGACGGTGCTGTCGGCGCTGGCCGGGAAGGTGGAGTCGTCCGTGGCGGACGACCGCACGGTCTCGATCAGCCTGTACAAACAGCGCGGCGCGGGGCCAGGCCCGGCGTGAGGAGCGGGGACGCGACGGCCGGCATCCCTGAGCAGCAGGCCCGGCCGCAAGAGGTCGCTACGGAGCAGCAGGCGGTCCAGATGAGCGAGCACGAGCAGCAGCACGAGGCTCCCGGGGCACCGGGCGTCTCCGGGACGGCCGCTGCCTCCGGGACGCCGGCCGGGGACCCGGCGGCGGCCCGGGTTCCGGTGGCGGAGGCCACGGCGGTGGACGGCGACGGGGCCGTGGACGCGGCGGAGAGCTCCGGTGCACCCGCCGTACCGCCGCCGGACCCCCACGACCGGAGCGGTGCCCGCGCCCTCTTCGTGGAGCTGCGCACGCTGCCGGAGGGCTCGCCGGAGAAGGCGGAGCTGCGGAACCGGCTGGTGCGGATGCACCTGCCGCTGGTGGAGCACCTGGCCCGGCGCTTCCGCAACCGGGGAGAGCCGCTGGACGACCTGACCCAGGTGGCGACCATCGGCCTGATCAAGTCGGTGGACCGCTTCGACCCGGAGCGGGGCGTCGAGTTCTCGACGTACGCGACGCCGACGGTGGTCGGTGAGATCAAGCGCCACTTCCGTGACAAGGGCTGGGCGGTCCGGGTCCCCCGCCGGCTCCAGGAGCTGCGGCTGTCGCTGACGACGGCGACGGCGGAGCTGTCGCAGCAGCACGGCCGATCGCCGACCGTGCACGAGCTGGCCGAGCGCCTCGGCATCTCCGAGGAGGAGGTGCTGGAGGGCCTGGAATCGGCGAACGCCTACTCGACGCTCTCCCTGGACGTCCCCGACACCGACGACGAGTCGCCGGCGGTGGCGGACACGCTCGGCGCGGAGGACGAGGCCCTGGAGGGGGTCGAGTACCGGGAGTCGCTCAAGCCGCTCCTGGAGGACCTGCCGCCCCGGGAGAAGCGGATCCTGCTGCTGCGGTTCTTCGGGAACATGACCCAGTCGCAGATCGCGCAGGAGGTCGGCATCTCGCAGATGCACGTCTCCCGGCTGCTCGCCAGGACCCTGGCGCAGCTGCGGGAGAAGCTGCTCGTGGAGGAGTAGCGGTTACGGGGTGTCCTGGCCGGGGCGCCGGATGCCGAGCGCCTCGGTCGTGGCCGGGTTCACCAGCAGGACGAGTCCGGCGACGGCGAGGACGGCCAGGACGATCCCGGCCGGGAACATCACGCTGTTCGCCTGGAGCATCTGCCAGGCGACCGGCAGGGCCAGGATGTGCGTGATGACGGCCGGGCCGCGGCTCCAGGCGCGGCGCTGCCACAGGCCCCGGGCGGCGGCCAGCGGGATCAGGCCGAGGACGACGAGCGTCACCGCGCCCGTCAGCGCCCCGGTGAGGTCGCCGGACTCCCCGGTGAGGGAGCTCACCAGCATGGCCACGCCTCCGGCGAGGAGTCCCAGGGCCTCGGTGGCGGTGACGGCCGCCGCGGCCGTCAGGCGGGCGGGGCGGGGGCTCTGCTCCGTACTGCTCAGCTCCGTACTGCTCATGGAGGAAGGGTATCCGGGGCGCCGCGCGCGGGTCGGCCCGGACCGGGAGCGGCGGGCCCGGTTCCGGGGCAGGGACGTGACCGTGGGGCGCGGTTCCGGACCGCGAGCGGCCGACCCGGATCCGGGCAGGGGCGTGACCGCCGGGCCAGCCCCGGCCCGGGCCGGGCTGGGAACGGTACCGCCGGGTAGGTACGCTGGCGCTCATGCGCGCACTTCTCGTGGTCAACCCGGCAGCCACCACCACCAGTGCCCGCACCCGTGACGTGCTGATCCACGCCCTGGCGAGCGAGATGAAGCTGGAGGCGGTCACCACCGAGTACCGCGGGCACGCGCGGGACCTCGGCCGGCGGGCCGCCGAGTCCGGGAACGTCGACCTGGTCGTCTCCCTCGGCGGTGACGGCACGGTGAACGAGGTCGTCAACGGGCTGCTGCACGGCGGACCCGATCCGGAGCGGCTGCCCGGCCTCGCGGTCGTTCCCGGCGGCTCGACCAATGTCTTCGCCCGCGCGCTGGGGCTGCCGAACGACGCGGTGGAGGCGACCGGCGCCCTGCTCGACGCGTTGCGTGAGCGACGGACACGGACGGTGAGCCTCGGGCTGGCCTCGGGTGCGCCGGGCACGGAGGACGAAGCGGTTCCGGCGCGCTGGTTCACCTTCTGCGCCGGGCTCGGTTTCGACGCGAGCGTGATCGGGCGGGTCGAACAGCAGAGGGAACGCGGGAAGAGATCCACGCACGCGCTGTACCTGCGCCAGGTCGTGCGCCAGTTCCTCGGGGAACCGAACCGCCGGCACGGCACGATCACGCTGGAGCGCCCCGGCGCGGAGCCGGTCGAGGACCTGGTCCTCTCCATAATCTGCAACACCTCCCCCTGGACCTACCTGGGCAATCGCCCGGTGTACGCGTCCCCGGAGGCGTCCTTCGACACGGCGCTGGACGTGCTCGGCCTGCGGCGTCTGTCGACGCCCGCGGTGGCCCGGTACGCCACCCAGCTGCTCACCTCGACGCCCGAGCGGGGGCCCCGGGGCAAGCACGCCGTCCCCCTGCACGACCTGACCGACTTCACCTTGCATTCGAAGGTGCCCCTCCCGTTGCAGATGGACGGAGACCACCTCGGACTGCGCACGAGCGTGAAGTTCACAGGCGTACGCCGTGCACTGCGTGTGATTGTGTGAGTGGAAGGGCCCAAAGTCCTTTCACTCGAACGTTTAGCCTGGCATCCACCCCTTAGAAGTACGGCTGTGACCTAGCCGACACCGAGGAATCAAAAAAAACTTTCCGGAAGGGGTTGTATCCGGTGCCGAGGTTTGCGAGTCTCTTCTTGGCGATCGGGACGGCCCGCAGGACCGGCCTCCACTGAGAGCCAGAACCCCTCCTCAATCCAAGGACCACGCCGGTTCATCCGGCAGTCGGCCCTTCCCTTGCGGGGGGATTCGTGAAAGCGTTCACATTCACAAGCACCCTTGCACGTCACACCAAGAGAGGTAGCAGCCATGGACTGGCGTCACAACGCCGTTTGTCGTGAGGAAGACCCCGAGCTGTTCTTCCCCATCGGCAACACCGGTCCTGCGCTGCTGCAGATCGAGGAAGCCAAGGCCGTCTGCCGCCGCTGCCCCGTCATGGAGCAGTGCCTGCAGTGGGCGCTCGAGTCCGGCCAGGACTCCGGCGTCTGGGGTGGCCTCAGCGAGGACGAGCGCCGCGCGATGAAGCGCCGCGCCGCTCGCAACCGGGCGCGCAACGCCAGCGCCTGAGTCCACCAGCGAAAGCCTGAGGCACGCGGCGCGTACACAGCGTACGCAATCACCGCCCCCCGAGCCGCAGCGCGCAGCAGTACCCCACAGCATTCGAGCCCCGGACCGATTCCCTTCGGTCCGGGGCTCGCTGCTGTCGTGCCCCCGCCGTCGTCCCGCTCCGGCGGGGGCGGTTCACTTCTGGGGCTGCACGGGGATGTCGAGGACGACCTTCGTGCCGCGCTCGGCGCCGGGGAGCATGTCGAACGTCCCGCCCAACTCCCCTTCCACGAGCGTGCGGACGATCTGCAGGCCGAGGTTCCCGGCCCGCTGCGGGTCGAACCCCTCGGGCAGACCACGGCCGTCGTCCCGCACGGTGATGAGCAGCCGGGCGTCGGCGCGGGATTCACCGCGGACGGCGGTGACCTCGACGGTGCCCTGCTCCCCCGGGGCGAAGGCGTGCTCCAGGGCGTTCTGCAGCACTTCGGTCAGCACCATGGAGAGCGGGGTGGCGACCTCGGCGTCGAGGATGCCGAAGCGGCCGTTGCGCCGGCAGCTGACCTTGCCCGGGGAGATCTCGGCCACCATGGCGATCACCCGGTCGGCGATCTCGTCGAACTCCACGCGCTCGTCCAGGTTCTGGGACAGCGTCTCGTGGACGATGGCGATCGAACCGACGCGCCGCACGGCCTCGTTGAGCGCTTCGCGGCCCCGGTCGGAATCCATCCGGCGGGCCTGGAGGCGCAACAGGGCGGCCACCGTCTGGAGGTTGTTCTTCACCCGGTGGTGGATCTCCCGGATGGTGGCGTCCTTGGTGATCAACTCACGCTCGCGGCGGCGCAGTTCGGTCACGTCGCGCAGGAGGACCAGGGAACCGATGCGCGTCCCCTTGGGCTTGAGCGGGATCGCCCGCAGCTGGATCACTCCGCCGTTGCCCTCGACCTCGAACTCGCGCGGCGCGTAGCCGGAGGCCAGCTTGACCAGGGCTTCGTCCACCGGCCCCCGGGAGGGGGCGAGTTCGGCGGTGATCTGGCCGAGGTGCTGGCCGACGAGGTCGGCGGCGAGGCCGAGCCGGTGGTAGGCGGAGAGGGCGTTGGGCGAGGCGTACTGGACGAACCCCTCGGCGTCCAGGCGGACGAGTCCGTCGCCGGCGCGCGGCGAGGAATCCATGTCGACCTGCTCGCCGGGGAAGGGGAAGGCGCCGGCCGCGATCATCTGGGCCAGGTCGGAGGCCGACTGGAGATAGGTGAGCTCCAGCCGCGAGGGGGTGCGGACGGTGAGCAGATTGGTGTTGCGGGCGATCACGCCGAGCACCCGGCCGTCGCGGCGTACGGGGATGGACTCGACCCGGACCGGGACCTCCTCGCGCCACTCCGGGTCGCCCTCGCGCACGATCCGGCCCTCGTCCAGGGCGGCGTCGAGGAGGGGGCGGCGGCCGCGCGGGACCAGGTGGCCGACCATGTCGTCCTGGTAGGAGGTCGGGCCGGTGTTCGGCCGCATCTGCGCGACGGAGACGTACCGCGTGCCGTCCAGGGTGGGGACCCACAGGACGAGGTCGGCGAAGGAGAGGTCGGAGAGCAGCTGCCACTCCGACACCAGCAGGTGGAGCCACTCGAGATCCGAGTCGCTCAGGGCGGTGTGCTGGCGCACGAGGTCGTTCATGGAGGGCACGGTGCGAGCGTACCCGTGGAATTAACGGGCGGTGAACCTGGATCTCCGGGCCGTGGTGGTGGAGGATGGGCCGGTACCGCGCGGTAGCCCTGTGGATGGACAGAGAAGAATGGTCTAGTCCACAATGAGCGCACGGTCATGCGAGGATCAGTTCTTCCGTCCTCCCCGCACAGGAGGATGGAACGAGGTACCCGGCGCTCTCTGCCCTGACTGCGCCGAGGCCTCCCACACGGCCGAGGGACCGCACACCCCCGGCCGGGCAAACTCCGGGCTGCGGTGCCGGACGGGTTGAGGGTCCCGTCAGGCGCCGCGGCCCGCGGGTGTTTCCGGGGCCGGCGCGCCCGGGACCGGCGCCTCGGGGGACGGCGGACCGGTGGCCGCGCGGCCCGTGACCTCCGCCTCCGCGCCCGCCGGCGGCGCCTCCGCGGGCCAGGCCCGCATCGCCAGCCGGGCGACGGCCGCCAGCTCCTCCTTCTCCGCCCCGTCGCGGGCCTGCTGGGACATGCCCTGGAGGACGGCTCCGCTGAGCCGCGCGAGAGCGGCGGCGTCGGTGTCGGGGGGCAGCGCGCCGCGCTCGACGTCCCGCCGTATCCGCGCCTCGAAGGAGGCCAGGTTGGCGTTGCGCCGGGCGCGCAGGGACTCCTCGACCTCGGGGGTCGAGCAGTTGACCGCCGCGGAGATCATCAGGCAGCCACGGGGGTGGCCGGGCTCGGTGAACAGCTCCGCCGCCTCCGACAGCAGGCGTCCGATCCCCGCCCGGGCCGTCTCCTCCTCGGCGAGGGCGCGGCCTCCGTAGGCACCGTAGGAGACGGCGTAGGTCTCGACGACCTCCTCGAAGAGGGTCCTCTTGTCGCCGAAGGCCGCGTAGAGGCTGGGGGCGCTGATGCCCATGGCCCGGGTGAGGTCGGAGACGGACGTCGTCTCGTAACCGTGCTCCCAGAAGGCCATCGTCGCCTGCTCCAGGGCCGTGAGCCGGTCGAAGGAGCGGGGTCTGCCGCGCTGTCTCGTCGCCATGGAGGAATTCTATAGCGCGCGCTAGAAAAGTGGGGTACGGTCTTTCCATAGCGACCACTACGGAATTGAGGGGGGCGGCGCCATGAGCGTGCGCGCGGAGCAGTCGACGGGGCGGCGGGACGGGCGCCCGGCCGGAGAGCCGGCGGACGGCGGCACGGGGCGGCTGAGCGGGAGGACGGCGCTCGTCACCGGCGGGAGCCGGGGCATCGGACGCGGGATCGCCGAGCGGCTCGGCCGCGACGGCGCCCGGGTGGTGGTGCACTACGGGAGGGACGAGACGGCGGCCAAGGAGACGGTGGCGGCGATCGAGGCCGCCGGCGGTACGGCCTTCGCGCTCGGGCAGGAGCTCGGGGTGCCGGGGGACGCGGCGGCGCTGTGGCGCGCCTTCGACGAGGCGGTGGGCGAGGAGCGGGGCCTCGACATCCTGGTGAACAACGCCGGGATCGCCGCCTCGCAGCCCTTCGCCTCGATCGGCGAGGAGGAGTACGACCGGATCTTCGCGGTCAACACGAAGGCGCCGTTCTTCCTCGCGCAGCTGGGCGCGGAGCGGCTGCGGGACGGCGGCCGGATCGTCAATGTGTCGACGGGACTGAGCCGGGCGGCGATGATGCCGGACCTCATCGCGTACGCGATGTCCAAGAGCGCGCTCGACACCTTCACCCGCTACCTGTCGAAGGTCCTCGGGCCGCGGCGGATCACGGTCAACGCCGTCGCGCCGGGCATCGTGGACACGGACATCAACGCGCACTGGCTGCGCGGTGACGAGCAGGCCTGGGCCGGGGCGGCGGCGATGGCCGCCCTCGGTGAGGTCGGGACCCCTTCGGACATAGCCGACGTGGTGGCCTTCCTGGCCTCCGACGACGCGCGCTGGATCACGGGCCACTGGATCGACGCGACGGGAGGTTCGCTGGCCTGACCGGCTCCGGCCCCGCGCGGGGGGCGGGGCCGGGGGGACGCGGGGGCGGGCGGGGCACGGCGCTCCGAGTGGCTGGTGGGACGGGGGCGGCCGAGGATGGAGAGGGTGCTCGTCCGGGGTGCGGAACGGCATGAGGAGAGGCGCCCTCCTCTGCTAGATTTGGACCCAGATTGGTCTATACCACGGTCCCAGCAGCCCCTCACCAGATCGGCAGGCACAGCGTGGAAGTTGTCATCGTCAAGGACGCCGAGGCAGGCGGCGAGCTCATCGCGGACGGCATCGCCGACCTCCTGCGCCGCAAGCCCGACGCGCTGCTCGGCGTGGCCACGGGCTCGACCCCGATCCCCATCTACGACGCCCTGATCGCCCGGGTGCGGGCCGGGTCCGTGGACGCCTCGCGCGCCCGCATCGCCCAGCTGGACGAGTACGTCGGCCTCCCCGCCGGGCACCCGGAGTCCTACCGCTCCACGGTGCTGCGGCAGGTCGTCGAACCGCTCGGACTCTCCCAGGACGCCTTCATGGGCCCGGACGGATCGGCCGAGGACGTCCAGGCCGCCTGTGAGGCGTACGACAAGGCGCTGGCCGAGGCCGGCGGCGTGGACCTCCAGATCCTGGGCATCGGCACCGACGGCCACATCGGCTTCAACGAGCCCTGCTCCTCGCTCGCCTCCCGCACCCGCATCAAGACGCTCACCGAGCAGACCCGCGTGGACAACGCCCGCTTCTTCGACAACGACATCGAGCAGGTGCCACACCACGTCATCACCCAGGGCATCGGCACCATCCTGGAGGCCCGTCACCTGGTGCTCCTCGCCACCGGGGAGGGCAAGGCCGAGGCGGTCGCGCAGACCGTCGAGGGCCCGGTCGCCGCGCTCGTGCCGGCCTCCGCGCTCCAGCTGCACCCGCACGCCACCGTGGTGGTGGACGAGGCCGCCGCGTCCAAGCTGAAGCTGGCCGACTACTTCCGTCACACCTACGCGAACAAGCCCTCCTGGCAGGGCATCTGATCCACCCGGATCCCCCCGGCGAACGGCGAAGGGGCCCGGCACCTGGTTCAGGTGCCGGGCCCCGTGCCGCACAGGGGGCCGGAGGTCAGGAGCGGTCAGGAGGCGGTGCCCACCAGGGCCTCGGCGGCGGCGCGGCCGCAGACCCGGGCCGCGCCGTGGGTGGCGATGTGCAGGGCCCCCCGGGGCTCCGCCTCGTCGAGGCCCATCTCGACCACCACGGTGTCGGGACGGGCGGCGAGCAGGGCGTCGAGGGCCGCCGTCATCCACGGGTGGCGGTGGGCGTCCCGTACGACCGCGACGATCCGCCGCTCCCCCGC